>CAZDNY010000268.1:0-5242 GCA_964506885.1 uncultured Hyphomicrobiaceae bacterium
GGAACGTGGGTGTGGAGAAGCGTATCTCGCCCATAGGGCGCATTTGCGCGTCTGCCTGAAGCGCGGCAACCAAGTCGGGATCGAAACTTGCGTCTTCCAGCGGCTCGATGGCGGCCAGGCGATCAATCCAACTGTCTTCGGCCGCACGAGGCTCATTAGCCGGTGACGATGCCCCCTTCGCCGTGCTCAAGTCCATAGGCAGTTCATCCTGTCGCGAAAATCGGACCGTATTGCATGGTTCAGACTGCGGCGGCGGTAAGCCCGATCTGCGATCGTCCGGCTCGCACACAAGCCGTGCGATCGCGCCGGTCTCAGGCGTTCGCCGGCGCCTCCAGGTTGTCGGCGAGCAGTTCGACGATGCTCAGCAGCTCCTTGTCCCACGCGAGTGCCTTCTTGCTCTCGTCCATGGTCAGGCGGCAGTTGGCGCATGCCGACACCAGCGCGGGCGCGCCGGTCGCTTCGACTTGGGCGATTTTGATGCGGAACACCTCGTGGCGCACATCTGCGGCGCGCTCCATCGCCTGCACGCCACCGCCGCCGCCGCAACACCAGTTGTAGTTGCCGGTCGGGGTCATTTCGCGGAAGTCGGAGGCGAAACCCTCGAGCAGATAACGTGCGTCAGCAGTGGCACCACCGCGCCGCGAGATCTGGCAGGGATCGTGATAGGTGATCGCCTGTTCGGTGTAGGGCTTGAACCTGAGCTTGCCCTGGCGCTTCAGTGCGGCCAGGTACTCGGTAATATGCAGCACCTCGAAGGGCAGTTCACGGCCCAGCAGGTTGGCACCGGTCCAGCGCAAGACACCGTAGGCATGACCGCATTCGGGCACGACGACGGTCTTTGCGCCGACCGCCTCGGCGGCATCGGCGATGCGCTTGACCATGATCTTGGCGATGTCGGCCTTGCCGGACAGGACACCGAAGTTGGTCGCCTCGTAGCCCTTGGACGACAGTGTCCAGTCGACACCGGCGGCGTTCAAAAGCTTGGCCATGGCGACGACGCTGTCGGGGTATTTCATCATCTCGATGGACGACAGCGTGAGCAGGACGTCGGCCTTTTCCTTGTCGAGCGGGATCTCGACCTCGTTGTCATCGGCGAGCCACTCGACGCGATCTTCCAGCACCTCCGGCGTCACGCCGAGGGGGCTACCCTTGTCGCGCGCATTATCGGCGGCCTGGAGCAGGTCGGGCGGGCCGAGGCCTGCGGCGACGAACGCCTGACGGGTGGCGGCGACGACAGAGGCGATGTCGATCGCCATCGGGCAGACGACCGTGCAGCGTGCGCACATCGTGCATGTATCGAAAATGAGCGGCTCCCAATCGCGCAGCTCGGCTTCGGTGATTTCGTTGGCCCAGCCCAGCGCCTTCCTCAAACCTGCGAACGGATCCTTGGAGCGGCGGTAGACGCGCGTCATCGGCTGCAGCTTCAAGGCCGGCGTGTGGCGCGGATTCTGGGTCGCCTCGTGGAAGTGGCAGGCCTGGGCGCACTGACCGCAATGCACGCAGGCATCGAGGTAGGCCGCAAGATGGCCTCCGAGCAGGGCTTCCATCTTGTCGACGGCCGCCTGCACGTTCACGGGGCGGTTGTCGGGTGTGATCTGACCGGGCTGTGCTGTCATGGCGTGAACCCCCTGCGGCCGTAGGTGAGACCCGTGCGGGTGCGGGCGAAGGCGAATGTGAAAGCGTGCATCAGGCGGGAGAACGGGAAATAGATCAACAGCGCCTCGACGGTGAGCAGATGGAAGGCGCGCAGACCTTCATGCGCTTCCTGCAACGCAAGGCAGCCCGTCAGCATGACGATGAAGGTCAGCCAGACGCCCAGGTGGTCATCGATGTCGGTGAGTTGCTTCTTCACGGGGTCCGTCAGGCGATGCACGTAAAGCAGGATCAGTCCGGCAAAGGCTGCCTGGGCGGCGACGATGAAGGCCCAGTGTGGAATCTTGGGCCAGCCAATGTCGGCACCGATCAGGCGCTCCTGGATGAAATCGACATGGGGGGCTGCAAACAGCACCAATACGAACAGGCCGATATGGAACAGGTAGCCGGTGAAGAAGTGGTAGAGCGTCCGGCCGAGATTGCCGCCGTGGGGTACCGAATGCAGCAGCAGCGCCTTTATGGCTCCGCCGATGCCGCCATTGTTGGTGCGCGCCTGCGACAGATCAGTGGGGCGCTTCATGGCGATCAGCCCGATCAGGCGCCAAGCGACGCCCAGGATGAAGACCGTAAGCGCCAGATACCAAAGTGGTCCGTCAATGAATTCGATCATGGCCTCACCCCATGCATGACGCCATCGCCGGCGGCGCCCGCCTCAACTTCCGCACGGCTCAGGTCGGCCGTCGCCGCTCCCTTGTGCTCGGCGTACCAGAGATCGTGATGCTCCTTGGCCCAGTTCTCGTCGACCGTGCCGGTGCTCATGGCCTCGAGTGCTCCCTCCATGCCGATGGAGCCGATGTAGGCGTGGCCAATGCCGACGGCGATGAAGATGACGGCGGCGATCCCGTGGGCAAGATTGGCCAGTTGCGCCTGGTTGCGGTCGCCCAGGTAGTCGGGGAACAGCAGCAGGAAGCCGGACACGGAAATCGCCAGGCCCAGCACGATGGTGAGTACGAACCAGATCTTCTGGCCGGCGTTGTACTTGCCCGAACTCGCATGCCCGCCGAACAATCCGCCGGCCTTGAGCAGCCAGGAGATGTCCACCAGACGCGGCGCGTTGCCCTTGATGAACAGCACCATGATCGCGAGCACCGCCGGCAGGAAGAGCGGCCCGAACAGGTTGTGACCCTGCATCGCTGCGCTGGTCACGAGCGCGAAGGCGTGAGGCCCGAGAACGGGCATCAGAACGTCCTTGCCGAACAAAATGATCAGGCCCGAAATGGCGAGCAGCACGAACAGTATCGCGGCGAACCAGTGGGCGATGCGCTGTGCCAGCGTAAAGCGCGGAATGACACGGCCGGACCGACCGCTATGGATCTTGATGCGCCCGCGCACGAGATAGAACAGAGCGATTGCCGCCAGGACGGCGAGCAGCAACTGGCCGCCATAGCGTATCACCTGCTCGTTGCGGATGATCTGCCAGTCCCAGCCGGCGCTCTGGATGAGAACGCCCTGCTCCGATCCGGGAAGGGCCACGTTGCCCTCGGCCCCGTAACGGATGCGCGACCAGAAGTCCTCGGTGACAGACTGATCGCCGCGTGCATGATCCGGCGGTGGAATCGGCCCTTCCACGGCTGGGGAACCACCTGGACGGCGCACCGAGCTTGGCGAGTCGGGGACATTGACGGCGCCGGCGGGCGGGCGGACCGAGCCGCCCGGCGTGGAGAAGCCCTGATTGCCCTTGAGCGCCTCGGGGTCCGGCAATTGCTGGGCCTCAGCACCGCCCCCGACAATCGGTACGGCCATCAGCATCAAAACAGAGACGAAAAGCCAGACGGCCGTGCATCTGCGTCGCGTGGACGACGTTAGATTCGGTGCCGGCCATCGTTGCAATCGCGCCATGGAGACCCCCAGCGGCTGGAACGTTATTCCAAGAACTGCCCCAGCCTACAAAAATGCCAAGTATTGTCACCCGTTGATTTTATCCGGCTCAATCCTGCAAGAGGCCGTGGCCATAATTTGATGCGGCGCAAGATTTCGGGCGTGTCCGGAGCAAGCGGACGAAGGCATTGCCCGGCCGGTCAAGTGTACGGCCAACGGCGTCAACCTGACGGCCCGGCGACGTCGTCAGGGGGAATCCACGCGGGCGGGTATGAAGCGACGAATGAGGGCGGTGGTTGCCGGCAGGATGATCAGCTGCCCGATCAGCGCGGCAAACAGGCAAGCCGCGGTCAGTTGGCCGAACTGGCGCAGGGACGGCAGGTCCGACAGCATCGTGACACCCAGCCCCAGCGCCAGCACGATCGTCGTCAGAATGACCGCCGGACCAATATGGTGCATGGTTCTGATAAGGGACTGGCGCGTGTGCTCGGGCCCGGTGCTTCCCTTGAGGCGCATTTCCTCCAGGTGATAGCGGTTGAGGAAGTGGATGGTGGAATCAATGGCCAGCGAGAAGGCGACGGTGATGGCGATGATCGACGCGAACTGCAGACCTTGCCCTGTCACATAGAGGAGTGTGCCTGTCGCAAAAATCGGGAACAGCGAGGGAAGGACACTGGCCAGGCCCGCCAGCCAGGAGCGCAGAGCAAGCCCCAGGAAGACGAAAATCACGAACATATCGCCGACCAGGCCCCAGTTGAGTTCGTCGATGAGCTTGGCGGAGTTGCGCGCCGCGATCGCGGGCAGTCCTGTCACCGCAATCTCGTAGCCCGGATTGGAGGCGCGAACGGGCTTCAGGGCCTCATCGATCTGCTCGACGACGGGCAGGATCTCGCTGGCATCGATATCGGGCATGCGCGCGGTGACAAGGACAGAACGCTCATCGGCATCGATGAAGCGGCGCACCAGGTGTTCGGGCAGAATCTTCACATAGGACTGCAGCGTCTCGACTCTGTTGTCGCCGGCCTCGGCCAGCCAGCGGCGCAAGCTGTCGAGTGACCAGACGTTGCCGAGGCCGGCGCGGTGCTGGAGCACACTGTGGGCCTCCGCAATCACCTTCAGCGTTTCGGGATCGTAGAGCTTATGGTCCTCACCCCAGGAGATCATCACGTGAATGGGGTTGGCTCCCGTCAGCTTCTCGTCGAGCTTGGCGGTGCCGGCCAGGGCCTGCTCCTTGTCGGGCACCTGATCGGCCAGGCGATACATCGGCTGCAAATTGAAATAGGCGAAGCCCGTGGCGACGACGACGGCCACGCCCAATGCGGAGAACACCACGGGCCAGCGGGCGACCGTCTGGGCGATATTCTCGGTCACGTGCTGGATGACACCGACGCCGCCCTCCTCGTCATCGCGGGCGCCCAGGCGGGTCGCCTTTTCCTCGCGAACGAGAAGTGCTGCGAGTGTCGGCACGACGACAGCGACGGCGAAGTAGGAAATGCCCACCGCCATCAAGGCGGCGGTGCCGAAAGTCTTGATGAGTGCGCTTTCCGCGAACTGGAACGAGAGGATCGCCAGCGCGGCATTCATGGCGGTCAGAAGACAGGCCGGCGCCACGTCGAGAACAGCGTCCTTGGCAGCCTGGATGCGGTCGACGCCCATCAGGATGGAGCGGCGCACGGAAAACACCAAGTGCATGGAATCGGAGAAGCCGGCGACCAGGATCAGCGGCGTGATGACGTTGATGAAAAGATTGAGGCGGAAGTCCATGGCGCCG
>CAZDNY010000269.1:0-5240 GCA_964506885.1 uncultured Hyphomicrobiaceae bacterium
AGATGCCGTCGGGTGACTTGATGAAGGCCATGCGCCCGTCGCGCGGCGGGCGGTTGATGGTCACGCCGTTGTCGGCGAGCTCACGGCAGGTGGCGTAGATGTCGTCGACCTCGTAGGCGAGATGGCCGAAGTTGCGCCCGCCCGAATACGTCTCCGGATCCCAGTTATAGGTCAGCTCCAATAGCGGCGCGGTCTCCTCGGCCGCGCGGCGACGATCGCCGGGGGCCGCCAGGAAGATCAGCGTGAATCGACCCTGCTCGCTCTCCATCCGCCGCATTTCGCGCATGCCGAGCTTGTTGCAGTAAAAGTCGAGGCTTTGGTCGATATCGGAAATACGAACCATTGTGTGCAGATAGCGCATGAGGCTTCGGCTCCTGTTGGTTGCGCGGCCGATTGGGCCTGCTCGACTGCCGTCGAGGGTGGGGCCGCGCTGGGTCGCATTTCGCGGCAGCACCGTCAGGCAAACACGCGCCAGACTTAGAGCATGTTTAGCCGAAGTGTGAGCGGTTCGGCGTGAAAAACATGCTCAGGATGAGGGCGAGCATGTTTAGCCGAAGTGTGAGCGGTCAGGCCGTGAAACACATGCTCAGAATCAGGAAATAGATCGCGTTCGCGTTTGCGGGAAAAAGGGACGGGATCGAGAGACTGTTGCGCACGAAGGGAACCCGGGCCAACGGGTTCGCAGCAGCGATCGTTCGCATCTGCATAGCCAGCATTTTGCGGCAGAAGGAGAAGGGGCCGAGTGGAGGTGCCGCAGGCAGCAGACGGACGCTGTGTAAGGCGCCCGGCCGGGCTCAAGGGTGAAGACGATCCCGCAAACCTTGGCGTCACAACCCGAATTCAATGTGGTCAGATGGCAGAGCATGTGGTTGTGCGGTACCAAGCCAGCGGCAAATTTAGCACACAATGTGTGGAGGTCGCCGGACGGCCGCGTAAATACAACCTGAAGCTGCTGCCGCGGCGGGCTTCGCTTGCTGCCGGACGGCCTCGCGACTGAGCGTTTGAACGCCGTATATTTGCGCCTCGACACCCCCGGCAGCGCAGACATATAACCGAATCAATCATATCGGAAATGCCGGACCCGGTTGGTCCGGCATGGCCCGTCCGTCACACTGAATGGCGTTCTCGTGTCGCAGATGCACAATTTTGGCGACGCTGTGTATAGCATCGAATACTTCGGCTTATCAGCCTGTTAACCATGATCACCTCGCATCATCTGCTGTTGCGGCCGGCAAGATGACAACAACTTTCAACCCTGAGGGGCTTTGCCAGCTAGGAGCGTTTGGTATTCTCCGCCCGCGGTTGACGACCAGCGTCTGACTCGGAGAGGGGCAAGTTCGACGAGCAGCCCGCGTGACGTCAAAAGCGACAATGTTCAAACGGTATGAATAGTCCAAGTGGGGTACCAAATGGGGGATACCAAATTGCCTCCCGAACTTCCGATTCAGGAAGCGGGGGAGGGAGGCAACCTCGAACATCACGACGATCTGAATGCGGAGATTTTCGAGATCGCCGGTTCGATCAAGTGGTTCGACGCCTCGAAGGGATACGGGTTCATCGTCCCTGATAATGGCCTTCCCGATGTCCTGTTGCACGTCACCTGCCTGCGCGCGGGAGGTTATCCGACCGCCTATGAGGGCGCCCGGGTTCACTGCCAGGTCATGGCGCGGCCCAAGGGCATGCAGGCCTTCCGCATTCTGTCCATGGATGAAAGCACAGCCATCCATCCTTCCCAGCTTCCGCAGCGCACGCACGTCGTCGTGCAGCCTGAGAGCGACTGGGAGCGGGCCATGGTCAAGTGGTTCAACCGCGTCCGCGGTTTCGGCTTCCTGACGCGCGGCGAAGGCACGCCCGACATCTTCGTGCACATGGAGACCCTGCGTCGCTTCGGCTTCACCGAACTGCGTCCCGGACAGATCGTCCAGGTCCGTTGGGGTCACGGCTCGAAGGGCTGCATGGCCGCCGAGCTGAAGCCCGATGGCGCAGCCAGTGGTCTGCCCTCGCAGCATTGACGGCCAAGCCGGCGGTGGGCTAGACCCGCGCATGACAAAAGACCGGAGAGATCCAGGCAAGACGGCGCGCGGCGCCGTCTTGTTTTTTATTGCCGCGCTCCTGCTCGCGGGGGGCGTGCTTGTCTATCGCGGGGGCCTTGGCGGGCTGCTGATGGACAGCCCTGGTAATCCGGCCGGCAAGACATTCCAGGACATCGTCGCCGGCCTGCCATGGGGTTCGCAAAAGGGCGTGGAGCGGCCCGCTGGCGGCACTGATCGCCGGGCGGCATCGGCACGAGACCAGCTCTACATCGTCACGTCATCGGGACGCCACGAGATCAAGCTTGAGATTGCAGATACCGAGGAGAAAAAGCGCCTCGGCCTGATGTTCCGCACCGAGCTGGCGGACGGCCACGGCATGCTGTTCCCGTATGACAGTCCGCAGGAAATCACCATGTGGATGAAGAACACCTACATCTCGCTCGACATGATCTTCATCGGCGCCGACGGCACGGTCGTTCGTGTGGCACGCAATACCGAGCCGATGTCGGAAGAGATCGTCTCATCGCAACGTCCGGCTCTGGGCGTGCTGGAGCTGAAGGCTGGCGCCGCCGACAAATACGGCATCATCGCCGGCAAGAGCCGCGTCGAGCACCCCTATTTCGAGGCCGCCGAACCCCGCTGACGCGCGCTGCCGGGCGCCCACCTGCCTGTTCGGCCCCCCGGCGGCTCACCCGCGCCCAACGGCCCGCTTGACCATTGTCGCGCGAAGCGGCACACATCCTCCCACACCGTCGAACGGGACATAGCTCAGCCTGGTAGAGCACCTGCTTTGGGAGCAGGGGGTCGCGAGTTCGAATCCCGCTGTCCCGACCAGACGGAATTATCGGCATCGCCCGCTCCCGCGGCGCGGCATTTCGGGGAATTCACGACCATGGTGGCACGCATCTACCGGCCGGCGAAATCGGCGATGCAGTCAGGTCTCGCCAACACCAAGGCCTGGGTCCTGGAGTTCGAGCCCGAATCGGCGCGGGGCGTCGAGCCGCTGATGGGCTGGACAAGTTCGACCGACATGAAATCGCAGGTGCGGCTCGAATTCGACAGCAAGGACGAAGCCATCGCCTATGCGGAGCGCAATGGCCTGCCCTACACGGTTTCCGAGCCCAAGGTGCGCAAGCATCAGGCCAAGTCCTACGCCGACAATTTCAGATACGGCCGCATGGGCCGCTGGACGCACTGAGGCGCGGGGCCGGGCTCCAGGGGGCAGGTTCTAAGGTTTTCGATGGGGCGGCAACGGTATTGCGGCCCCTTTTGATTTTGATGGGTTACTGAGAGCTGGGCGGCTGCCACCCGTCTGTCAGCGTCTTCATGAAGGCGACGATGGCGTCTTCCTCTGCGTCGGTGAGCTTCAGGTCGCCCATCTCGTCGGTATTGAGGTTCTCCTTCACTTCCGGTTCCGGCCAGCAGCCGATCCGCATGGCGTCGGCTTCGCGGGTCATCGCGTCGTTGCAGCGCGGCTTGGTATCGCGCGTGTTGTAGAAGTTGACGACACCCTTCAGCGATTTGAAATAGCCGTTGTGCATGAACGCCTTCACGAAGTCCGGCGCGGGCCGCATGTCGACATTGCGCAGTGTGGGCACCTTCACCTTGCCCATGTTGGCTTCGGCCAGCGCGGCATAGAGCGGATCTTTTGCCAGCGTTGCGCCGAGCCCGACGTCGACCCAATCCTTGCCGTTGGCATTGAAGGCCTCGTCAGCCTCGTAGAACGGGTTGTCCGGGTTCCGCGGCACACCGAGGTTGTCATAGGTGAAATCGGTGAAGACGGAGGGCCCGCCCTTGGGATCGGCGTCCAGCACATGGCAGTTGGCGCACTTGCCCTTGTTGCGGAACAGCTCCAGGCCCCTTGCTTCGACGTCGCTGAATGTCGCCTTGCCCGCCAGCACCATGTCGTACTTGGAACTGTAGGGATTGACCTCTTGGGAACTTTCGTAGGCGGCGATGGCAAGGCCGATCTTGCCGAAGGCGTCATCGACGCGTTCACGCGTTTCTTCATCGAGCGTGATGGTGGCATCGGGGTTGGCGCACTGCGCATCCATGTCGGCCGGCAGCGTGATGCGGCAGACCTCATCGCCCCACAGGTCGGTCAGCTTGACCGGATAGGCGGAGGCATCGTCCGGACGGCACACACGGGCAACGACGCAGGCCGCGTCAGGCAGCGCCATTTCGAGCGGGTTGAGAAACGGTCCGAGCGCCTGGTCGGCGATTGGATTGCCAAGCCCCTTGCCGGTCGCCCGTCCGTTCCAGAACGCGCCGCCCACCACCAGCGTCTCGCCGTCTTCGACGCGATGGTGCAGGACCGGCGCCGGTGCCATGTAGGTGGCCGACGGGGGCTTGGCATTTCCGAACCGTCCGCCGATCGATCCCTCGACAACCGATCCGGCTTTGTTGAATTCCTCGCGCGGAGACGTGAATCCCGTCTCGGGCGCATGGCAGAACGCGCACGACTGGTTCTTGCGCGCCGACAGGCTGGCATCGAAGAAGATCGATTTGCCGAGCGTCGCGCGCCCTGACAAGCCGTCCTTGCCCGTAACCATGCGCTCCACGAGCGCGGGGCGTTCTGCGGCCTTGTCGGCAACAGTTTCAACCTCGGTCCCCGCCTCGCGTGCGCCCCCCGGCGATGCGATCGCAACACCGCCAGCCGCAGCGGCCAATACGTAAAACCGCAGACGTGATGTAAACATCGGCAATCCCCTCGACCGGATCGATTGCGCCAACTATGTGCGGGCCCGATCACAGCAACAACTGGGCAAATCCGCCCACGTCGATCCGCCGCTTTCCAGTGTCTGCCCGGCAGGAGAGGGGACCCGCCGGGTGCGGGAGCTCATGCCCGGATCAGCCGAACACGCGCGTGAAGATCGTGTCGACATGCTTGGTGTGGTAGCCCAGGTCGAACATCTCCTCGAGCTGTGCGGCCGGGACCGCGGCGACGACCTCCGCATCCGCCTTCAGTTCGGCAAGGAAGTCGGCGCCCGTCTCCCACGTCTTCATGGCGTTGCGCTGCACCAGACGATACGCGTCTTCGCGCGACACGCCCGCCTGTGTCAGCGCCAACAGCACGCGTTGTGAATTGTGCAGGCCGCCCAGCCGGTCGAGGTTCTTCTTCATGTTCTGGGGATAGACGACGAGGTTTTCGATCACCCCGGCGAGCCGGTTCAAGGCGAAGTCGAGCGTTACCGTCGCATCCGGGCC
>CAZDNY010000270.1:0-5230 GCA_964506885.1 uncultured Hyphomicrobiaceae bacterium
CTGCGAAGTTCGCTCAGGCGGTTGCCGCGGAGTGGAGGCGAACTTCGCAAGACGGAACACTAGGTGAAATCCCTGCAAGCGGGCCGCCCCGCTCTCGGTTCTCGCAAGATCGTTTGATTTTTCGTCTTCGCCGGGCCCGCCGGCGCGACCGGCCCGGACAATCAGGCTTTAGCATTCCTTCGCCCCCTCAACTAACCCCCCTTGCGTGCGCCAAAAAGACCGCACTAACCCCGAGCGCGCGACCCGAGTTGCATGCGCTTGCCGGACAAACGCAGCGTTCGACATTGTTTAAGCCTTTGTTGACGGCTGTCCCAGAAACTGACGGCAACACAACATGCGATTCGCAATTGCGATCGCCAAAAATCGGGAAGATGCGCAATGCCGCGGAACGCTGAAGCCTTGTCGAACTATCTGCGACGTTCTGCACTGGGGGTCGCCGGAATGGTGGCTCTCGGGCTGGGCGGTTGTGCCGGACCCGGCTCCGAGCTGACGGCCGGGATGCTTGGCGCCGAGCAGGACAAGCCCGCGGCAACCAAGAATGCTTCGGCCACGCCGCAGACCGAATTGCAGAAGGCGACGGCCTACTGGGGCGAGAAATTCTCCAAGTCGCCGAACACGCTGGAATACGCCCTCAACTATGCGCGCAACCTGAAGGCCATGGGACGCAAGCGTGAAGCGCTCGCCGCGCTGCATCATGCCTCGAACTACCATGCGCAGGACCGCGAACTCGCCGGTGAGTACGGGCGCCTCGCCCTGGACCTCGATCAGGTGCAGACCGCCAAAGGCGTGCTGGCCTATGCCGACGACCCGGCAAAGCCTGACTGGCGCGTGATCTCCGCGCGCGGCACCGTGGCGGCCAAGGAAGGTAATGCAAAGGAAGCCATCGGCCTGTTCGAGCGGGCGCTGGCTCTTTCCAACCGCAATCCGTCGGTCATGAACAATCTGGCCATGGCATACGCCCTGGACGGTCGTGCTGCGGACGGCGAGCGGCTGCTGCGCGAGGCGGCATCGAAAGGCCAGTCGGCGAAGGTGCAAAAGAACCTCGCGCTCGTCCTCGGCCTGCAAGGCAAGTACGACGAAGCGAAAGTCGTCGGAAGCCGGGTGCTGCCGCAAACGACCGCGGCTGAAGACACGCAGCTCGTGCGCAAGATCGTCGGCCTCGACCCGCAGCCCTTTTCGCCCACCGGCGTCACGCCGCGTGCGACCATGGCTGTGGCAACATCGGACCTGCCTGCGGCAGCCAAGCCGGCAGCGGCCAACGGCACGTGGGCGACCCAAGTCGCCACCGGCTCGACGCGCTAGAGCGAGCGGTACGCCCAGATCCATCTCTCAAGGCCGCGCGGTTCTCCGGAATCGCGCGGCTGTCAGTTGTGGCAGCGGCCGGCGCGCGGACAACCGCCGCTGGCCGTTCCTGCATTCGATGCCAGCCCTGTCATGATTTCGTCTCGCCGCCTTCGGCCGCAGACAGGATGGTGTCGAAATTGATCTTGGAGACCTCGATGACAGCCTGCGTGCGCGACGCAACATTGAGCTTGCGCAGGATCTCGGAGACATGCGCCTTGACGGTCGTCTCACCAACGCTCAGCTCGTAGGCGATCTGCTTGTTGAGCATGCCCTGGCGCAGCATTTTCAGGACGCGCAGCTGCTGCGGCGTCAAGGATGCCAGTCGCTGGGCGAGATCGGAGGCGGTCACCGCGGCCTGTGGCGGCTCGTAGCCCGTCGGCAGGTAGATATTACCCGACATCACCTCCTCGATGGCGGTGGCCAGTTCCGCCCTGCGCACGGATTTTGAGATGAAGCCGGAGGCGCCGTAGCTCAAGGCCTCGTGAATGATGCGCGGATCTTCCAGCGCCGAACAGATGACAATCGGCAGCTTGGGATGAACGGTGCGCAATTCAAGCAGGCCGTCGAAGCCGGAGGTGCCCGGCATGGACAGGTCCAAGAGCACGAGATCGAACGAACCGGCCTGGTCGATGGCCTTGCGCGCTTCGGCGATCGAGGCGGCTTCCGTGACGCTGGCGTTGGGAAACGCCGAACTCAGCGACAGCCGGAGCGCCTCCAGGAAAAGGGGATGATCGTCAACGACGAGGAAACTGGCCGGCACGGCGTTCGCCTCCCAGGCGAGAGTGTGGTGGTGTAGATCACCCACTTGCATTTGTTTCCTCGTACTTTTTCAAACACTGGCAGCGCTGGCAAGACCAACCTCACAGGCAGGGCCGCCTCAATCGGGACTTTTCACGAAAAAGGGGCGAGCAGGTAAACCCGCTCGCCCCGCTCCCTCGATCAGCGCGCCATCTGGCGGCGGGCTGATTATTTCTGAGCCGTCTGCTTGGGCAGCTTGAAGGTCCAGACCATGCCACCCTGGTTGAGGTGGGCAACGGTCTTGGCGACCTCACCACCCCACAGCGGCACGGCGCCACCCCAGCCGGAGACGACGGAGACGTACTGCTCGCCACCCTCTTCCCAGGTCACGGGCGAACCGACGATGCCGGAACCCGTGTTGAACGCCCACAGTTCCTTGCCGGTTTCAGCGTCCATGGCCTTCAGATCGCCCTCGGGCGTACCGAAGAACACCAGACCGCCGGCGGTGGTCATGACGCCGCCCCACAGCGGAGCCGGGTTCTTGTATTCCCACTTCACCTGACCGGTGGCCGGATCCATCGCCTTCAGCGAACCGATGTGGTCGTCGAAGATCGGCTTGATGGTGAAGCCAGCGCCCAGGTAGGCCGCGCCCTTCTTGTAGGTCACAGGCTCGTTCCACAGGTCCATGCCCCACTCGTTGGAGGGGATGTAGAACAGCTTGGTGTCCTTGGAGTAGGCCATCGGCATCCAGTTCTTGCCACCGAGGAAGCTCGGAATGGCGAAGATCGACGAGCCCTTCTTGCCGTCCTTGGCGTCCTTCGGATTGCCGGGGCGGTTGGCCGGGTCGTAGATCGGACGGCCGTCCTTATCGAGGCCCTTGGCCCAGGTGATCTTGCTCACGAACGGATAGCCGCCGATGAACTTGCCGTTCTCACGATTGAGAACATAGAGGTATCCGTTACGGTCGGCGGTGGCGGCGGCTTTGGTGCCGTTCAGGTCGAAGGAGACGACCTCGTTGACACCGTCGTAGTCCCAGCCGTCGTTCGGCGTGGTCTGGAAGTGCCACTTGATCTCACCGGTCTCGGGGTCGAGCGCGAGGCGCGAGCACGAGTACAGGTTGTCACCGGGACGCATGTGGCTGTTCCAGGGAGCCGGGTTGCCGGTGCCCATGAAGATCAGGTTGGTCTCGGGGTCGTAGGTGCCGCCGAGCCAGGTGGCGCCGCCGCCGGTCTTCCACAGGTCGCCCGGCCAGGTCGCGCCCTTCTTGCCGGTCATCGTGGACTCTTTGCCGTTCAGCATGCCCATGTGACCTTCGATGGTCGGACGCGACCAGACGAGATCGCCCGTGTCGGCCTTGCGGGCCTCGACGCGGCCGACGATGCCGAACTCACCGCCGGACACGCCGGTGACGAGAAGGGGACCATGCGCCTTGGAAGGCACGATCAGCGGAGCAGCAGTGTAGGAATAGCCGGCCTTGAAGTCGTCGATCTTCTTCGACCAGACGACCTTGCCGGTCTTGGCGTCGAGCGCCACCAGCTTGGCGTCGAGCGTGCCGAAGATGAACTTGCCGCCGATGAGCGCGCCACCACGGTTGATGACGTCGCAGCACGGCAGAATGCCCTCGGGCAGACGCGCATCGTACTGCCAGAGTTCCTTGCCGGTCTTGGTGTCGATCGCCCAGGCACGGCTGTAGGAACCGGTGATGTACATCACGCCGTCCTTGACCAGCGGCTGGGTCTCCTGACCGCGCATCTTCTCGCCGCCCAGCGACATGGCCCAGGCGGGAACCAAGTTGGCGACGTTGTCCTTGTTGATCGTCTTGAGCGGGCTGTAGCGCTGGCCCTCAGGGCCAAGGCCATTGGAGACGACGTCAGCCGTCGTCTCTGCGTCTTTCACGATGTCATCGATGGTGACATCGGCGAGCGAGGGCTGCGCGATCGAAAGCGACAGCGCGAGCGCACTCGCCGTTGCGAACCATTTCCAGGTCTTCATTGGGCAATTCCCCTTGGTTGGTTTCCTGGCTGCTTCCCCTTTGGCGGGCTCTCGGCGGCACTATGGAAGTCTGGCCAGGTGCGACGTTATCGCAGGGGGCATCCGCCTCTTATTGCCAAATAGTACAAACTCGCAAGGGAACGGGCTTTTCAGGCGCGAAACGGCGAGCGGAAATGCGGCCACTGTGCCTGACGCTGCGCTGCGGCACGACGGTTTCCAGAAAGGTAAACGTGGGCCGAACGTCATCGCATCCGGCCGGCATGAAGCGGTGCGAAGACTGCTCAGAAGGCGTGCATCAATCTGCGAGCAAACGCTTCAGGCTTTCTTGTCGACGCGGGGCCATTGGCCGGCTTCGAGCTTGGGATAGAAATGCATGACGGAGCGCTCGTACTCGTAGCGGGCCAGTGCGATCTTCGAGGCCCAGTCGGGCAGCGGTTCGCTCATGGCCTCGTTCATCGACAAGCCGCGTTCGAAGGCGGCGCGGATCGTCTCTTCCACAATTGCCAGCCAATCGCGGGTCTGCTCGACGCCGCGCGGGGCGCCTTCCACGGGACCATGACCCGGCACGATCTGCGCGGCCTCGAGGCCGGTGAGGGCGTCCAGGCTCGTGCGCCAGCGCTCCAGATCGGCATGCGGCGTGGTGGGCGCGCGGTCGAGAAACACGAGATCACCGGCGACGAGAAGGCCCGACGTCTCCTCGAGCACAGCCAGATCGGATGGGGTGTGCCCGCCCAGGGACTTCAAGGCGAAGCGGCGGCCACCGATCTGTTCAACGCTATCACCCACGGCCTTTGAAGGCAGCACGAGTTCGGTGCCGCGCATCCAGTCACCCGCCGCGTGGTACATCGCGGAGGCAAAGTCCTCGCCGAGCGAGCGCAGTCCGTCGATGACACCCTGGGGCGCGGCAATCGCCTTGGCGTCGAAGGCCTGGTTGCCGAAAACATGATCTGGATGGAAATGGGTGAGGTAGACGCGCACGACGGGTTTGCCCGTTACCTCTTTCACGCAGTCGGCCAGCGCCGCGCCATAACGCTTTGATGGCCCGGTGTCGACGATGACCGCACCTTCGCGCGTATCGAAGATCGTGACGTTGGCGATGGCGCCGCCGTTGGAGCGATCGATCGGCCCGGGCACGCCAGACAGCACCCAGATGCCT
>CAZDNY010000271.1:0-5226 GCA_964506885.1 uncultured Hyphomicrobiaceae bacterium
TGCTCGATCTGGCCGATGCTGATCAACACGGCCTTCGGTGTCGCCAACGTGCGAAAGGACTGGATCAACGTGGCGAAGACCCATGAGCTGGGCGCATTGCGTACGGCGTTCCAGGTGATACTGCCGGCCGCCGCCCCGACAATCCTGACGGGCATGCGGATCTCGATCGGCATCGCATGGCTCGTCATCGTCGCCGCAGAGATGCTCGTGGGCGGAACCGGCATTGGCTACTACGTCTGGAACGAGTGGAACAACCTCGATCTTACCAGCGTGATCTTCTCAATTCTGATGATCGGCATCGTCGGCATGCTCCTCGACGCAGCGTTCGCCTTTGTCCAGCGTTCCGTCCAGTTCCAGGAATAGCGCCTCCAGGAAACGAAAGAGATCTGAACCGTGACAAGACCATTCATCGAAATAACCGGTTTGACGAAGCGCTACCCGGCCCCGAAAGGCGGCGATCCCCTGACCGTATTCGAGAACGCCAACTTCTCGATCGAGAAAGGAGAGTTCGTCTGCATTATCGGCCACTCCGGCTGCGGCAAGTCGACCATCATGAACATTCTCGCCGGCCTAGACGCACCCACCGAAGGCGGCATCATCATGGGCGGAAAGGAGATCTCCGGCCCCAGCCTCGAACGCGGCGTCGTCTTTCAGAACTACTCCCTGCTGCCTTGGCTGTCCGCGCTCAAGAACGTGATGTTCGGCGTCCGCGCCCGCCATCCCGACTGGACCAAGGAGCAAGTGATCGAACACTCCGAAAAGTACCTTGAGATGGTCGGCTTGACGGGCGGAGCCGAGTACAGGAAGCCCGCGCAACTGTCCGGTGGCATGCGCCAGCGCGTCTCTATTGCGCGCGCTTTCGCGATCCAGCCGCAACTGCTCTTGCTCGACGAGCCGTTCGGCGCGCTCGACGCGCTGACCCGCGGCACCATCCAGGACGAATTGATCCGGATCTGGTCGGCCACCGAGCAGACCGTATTCATGATCACGCACGATGTCGACGAAGCAATCCTGTTGTCGGACCGCATCCTTCTCATGACCAACGGTCCCTATGCCCGCGTCGCAGAGAGCGTTGTGGTCGACATTCCCCGCCCGCGCAATCGCGCCGAGATCATTCACGACCCGGGTTACTACAAGATACGCAACCATCTGGTCGAATTCCTGGCCCGCCGCTCCAAGGAACTCGCAGGCGCTGGCGCGAGGGAAAGCTCCGGCCAGCCGCCAGCCACCGTGCGCCCCGCGCTTGCCGAGTCTGACGACAAGGAGCGCCAACCAAGCCGGCCGAAACTCGTCTCGATCGCCGGTTGAGCAACACCACTCCAACACCCAACACGCAAAGACATCCCAAGGAGGCATTACAATGGACAAGGCAGACGTCCGCGAAATGATCATCGCGAAGAAGAAGCAGACCGGTGTCACCTGGAAGAAGATGGCCGATGAAATCGGCATGTCCGAGGTTTTCGTCACTTCTGCGTGCCTCGGCATGAACTCGATGCCGCGCGACAAGGCCGACAAGCTCGCCACCTACCTCGGTCTGCCGCAGGAAGCAGGCCCGGTTCTCGCCGAATTCCCCACCAAGATGTTCGCGCAGACCGTACCGACCGATCCGTGCATCTATCGCCTTTACGAAATCGTCGGCGTCTATGGTGAAACGCTCAAGGAGCTCATTCAGGAAAAGGGCGGCGATGGCATCATGAGCGCCATCGATTTCGAGATGTATGTCGACAAGATCCCCGATCCCAAGGGCGACCGCATCGAGGTCAAGATGAGCGGAAAGTTCCTGCCCTACAAATCCTGGTAAGAAGCGGCTGACCAGAACGCTTGGGGCGGCCCATTCAGGCCGCCCCGTTTACACACTCACGCAACCACAATTGAGCCGATACGCCGACGCGCCAACGGACTTCTAAAGGGTTGGATCGACAGTTACTGTAAGCACCCCTGTATAATTTCCCGATCGCAACCGCTGCCCCGCAATCAGATTGACATCGACCCCCACGCTGCCGCCCACGGTCGTACCGCTGGGAACGTTGTAGCTGGCCGACGTCACGGTACTCAGCGCATTTGTTGCAAGTGTAGCCGTCGCGCTCCCCAGCGTCGCCGTCGCCTGCCAGTCGATGAAATTGTCGAAACCGGCCACGGGCGCCACCGCCGGCGTGCGCTGCATCGCATTTCCCGACAACGTGATCTTCGACGGCGAGGTACAGTTCACGCCCGACAGCGTCGATGACAGGACCGCGCCTGGATTGGGTGTGCCAAGCGAGATTGCCGACGTGAAGTTGAGCGTTGCCGGGCTGGGGGCCGACATGATGCAGGTCTTGTCGATCGAGGCGCCGAAGGTGAGCGCATAGGTCCGAACGAACCGCCAGCCATTCCGATACGCATACATGTAAAGAACGATCTGGTTGTCGGCATAGTTGCCCGCCGCTGCTGAAGTCTGATTTGCCGCTACCGTCAGGTTATAGGTATTGAATGTACCCGACCCGTTGCCGGGCGCCGTCAGGTAGTAGCCCGACGACGGCGTCCCGATATTGACGATATTCACGCCGTTGAAGTCGATGTTGTAGTTCAGCGTGAACCCACCGTTCGACATCACCAGCGGCGCCGATGGCCGCACCAGGATCACGGCAATGCTGCACGGATTGTTGTTGCCGTTCTGGACCGTCAGCCCAAAACTGTAGGTGAGCGGCGCACCGCTGAAGGGCTGGTAGGCCGGAGTTGCCGTCGTCGTCGTGGAACTGGCCAGCGTCGCATTGTTGATATTGCTGCAGTTCGACTGTGACGCCGCCGGCGCTGCCAATGCGGCCAGCCCCGCCAGGAACGCAAACAGCGCAACCTTGGCATTTTGCATCATCGGCTTCACAGCGTCCCCCTCAAGATCGGCATTGCAGCGGCCGGCGTCGGTTCGCCGGCTGGCGCCACACTCGTCCATGTTTCCGGCGCAACAGGCACCGCTTGCGCGGTCACATTGTTTTGCTCATCGCTTACGTTGTTCGATGTTCCGTCGGGACGCAGCGTGCCTGCACGCACCAGTCCGTCCGTCCCCTGCGGCACCTCCAGATGGTAGGTGTAGGTCCGCTCATCACCCGACATCTCGATGCGCCAGCGCCCGGCGACCGGGCGCCAGTCCCTCGGCGGCGAAACGGCCCGCGGAATTGGTGATCACCGTCACCTCGCGCGATCGGTCGGCTTCGTCGTAGGCAATTCCTGACAGGAGCGAAAGCGGCTCCCCCCGCCAATCGACGAGCGTCCCATAGGCCGACACCGAATAGCCCGATCCCACCATCAGCGCATATCCCCCGCGATAGGGCGCGCGCAGGTCGAAGGCGCCAGCGCCCAGGCTGTATCCGATCGGCAGATCGTCGACATCGACAGGCAGTGTCGTCGGCGAATAGGCCGGCAGGTTCGGCACCACCGCAGCACCCCACCCATCGGCGCGCGCCAGGATCTGGTCGCGCGAGCCGATATCGATCGTCTTACCCTCGAGTGACTCGTGCGGGTAGACGATCGCGAAGCCGCCACGCACAGGCGCACCGACCGCCACCTTGCCGTCGGCAAATGCAATCGAGGTTCCGATCCGCACAGACGTGCGCTGCTGACCGATATCGGGATTGAGACCGCTCCACGTCAGGTCGGTCAGCGAAGTGTTATGTGCGATGCGCGCTTCACCTCGGTTACCGTAGTAGGCCAGCGTCCCACCCACCGCCCCATTCGACGGACGCTGGTCATTGTAGGCGTCGACCGTGGCCTCCCAGCGGTCCACGCCCTGCCCGCTCGTGTGATAGCCCGTCACGATCGATTGGCGATTGAGGCTGTCGTGGCTGGCCGAGACATGCGTGTTGCTGCCCATCCTGACGAACGCGCGCGCCATGACGCGAAAGTCCGCTTCCGCCGCGTCATCCGTTGCGGAACTCGTCACCAGATAGCTCTCGTTGGAATACCCCAGCGTGACACTGCCGTTGATCATTTCAGTGAGGGCACCGCTGAACGTCAGATCGGCGCCATAGCGGTCGCCACGCACGAGATAGGGCGCCCCCTCCAGAGCGTCACGACCGAACTGATAACGCCCAGACAACGTCGCGGTGATGCCGAACCCGATCGGCGCTGTATACGATCCCGTAAGACGCAGCCAATAGTCGTGCGAAGGATAGATGAGACCGCTCGCAGTCGTCAGGAACTCGCCCGGCAAGCGGAAATCTTCGCTGCGGTACTCCGCCGACATGCGCAACGAATGGCGCCCGTTCATGTCATCGGCAATGATACCGTCGAAGTCGCCGAAGTTGATGAGGTCCCAGTCGACGCCCACAGCAAAGCCCGTGCCGGCATCCGATTGGCTCACTGCCGCACGCGTCGCCAGGAAGCCCCATGGCGTACCCGCAAGCAGCCCCGCACCCACCATGCGCACGCGACTGTCGGCCTGGGCGTTGATCTCGCTCGTCACCCGTTCGTCGAGCCCCCAGCGATAGAACCCGGACACCGCATAGTCGTCTTCGACATATCCGCGCTCCCCATCCTTGTAGTAGGACGGCAATCCGCCCGCGAGCGACCATTCGCTGTCGTCCACCGCAAGCAGCCTGCGATCGAAGTAGGTCGAGCGGTTGATGGTGCGCCGCGCACCGGTGTCATCGATCAAGGTGACCTCGACGTCGTTGCTGCCCGTGACAAGCGACAGATCACGCACGTCGTAGTTGCCGGGTTGCAGCTTCAGCCGGCGCACCACGTTGCCGTTGACCGAGATCTCAGCCTGCGAGGGACGCTCCACGATGAACGAATGGCTGGTCGTTGGCCGGTTGGCGGTGTCGGGCTGCAAGGTGCGCGGCGCACGCTCGCTCGCAACGCCGAGGATCTCGGTAATGCGCTGGAATCCAGCCGGCCTGGTTGTCGTGTCCCCCGCCTGGAAGCGCAGCGCCTCTTCTGGCCGGTCATACACGATCCGCGTATTGCGTCGCTTGAAACCGCTCGCATGCTGGTAGGTGCACAGCGCTTCGTGCGGACAGTCCTCCGCATCGACCGCCCCGTCGTAACCGGCTTCGTTCTCCAGGACGAACTGGCCGGCACGCAGCGCCGACTGGAAATCGAAATGCAGACCGGTCTGAGCGTCTGCATTCTCACCTGCCCACAGATGATCGACACCCCCCGTCACGTTGAGGTATCCTGAAAAGCCGGCCGGATCGACCCGGCGCGCACTGGGCAGCCCGGTATGACCGCCACCCAGGCTGATCGTCTGCG
>CAZDNY010000272.1:0-5214 GCA_964506885.1 uncultured Hyphomicrobiaceae bacterium
AAATGGATATTCTGGTTTTCACCGATCGGCGAGACGGTCAGCGGTGGCCTCGTCCACGCCCCGCTCTACGACAGCGCGATGTTCATCGCCTCGCTCGTCATCATCCCCGCGCTCTCCGTATTTGTCGTGCAGCTCGAAACCGAGTTCTTCGAGCGCTACCAGCACTACTATTCGACCATCGCCACACACGGCACCTTGCGTCAGATCGAAGATGCGCGCGCACGTCTTGCCCGGGCGACGCTCGACCAGTTGGTTCTGGTGACGGTGATGCAGGTAGGGATCTGCGCGGTCCTGGTCCTGTCGGCGCCGCTGATCGTGGAGCTGCTCAATCTCCAGTTCCAGCAGATATCGATCTTGCGCTACGGCGCCATCGGAGCGGTGTTCCAGTTCGTCTTCATCTCTTCCACGTCCATGCTGCTGTTCTTCGACCGCCGCCGTCTCTATCTGGCGTTGCAGGCCATATTCCTTGTGCTCAACGGCGGCCTGACCTTGCTGAGCGTCCATCTCGGCGAGACCTATTTCGGTGTCGGTTATTTCGCAGCCTGCCTGATTGCCAGCATGTTCGCCTATCTGGCCGCCGACCGCACCTTCGAGCGTTTGAACTTCCTCACATTCCTCGGCAACAATCCCTCCATCCACGAAGCCACCCAGACGGCCGTGCGGCGTCGCCGGTTGAGCCCGCTTTCGCGCAAGCGTCACGAGCGTGCGCGCCCGATTGTGGAGTGAAAAAAGCTCGGGTCGACGTCGCCGCGGCCCCGGGACCGCACACAGCCAGATGCAATCAGTCTTGGCGCGCCTGCCCAATGTGTCAGGCGACCGCCGGTGCTGGTTGCTCCAATTCCAGAGTTGCCAGTTCGCGGTCCTTGCGCGCCATGTACGGCACATAGCCCATGGCGCGCAGCGCACCAGCCGCTTCCAGCCGCAGCTCGGGCCTGTCGAGGTACTCGACCGCGAACACGGCCTTGCCCTCGCGTCGCATCAGATCGAGCGCCGCACGCGCCTCCATCACGTCTTCGCGCCGGTTGCGTGTCTCCGGGGCGTCGAGTCCGAACAGGAGTTCTTCCTTGGCGACCGCGTCAATCGCCGCGCGCACCTGCGCACGCGTGAGCAACCCTTCAGCGTTTTGCATGATGATGCCAAAACCGGGATACGCGGACCGCACCCAGTCGGACAGTGCCGTCACGAACCCCACCATGTCGGCCTCGATGTCCGCGCGCTCGGCGGAGACGTTGGGATGATGGGCCGTGATTTCCTCGTGGACGTCGCAGCGGTCGAGGTAGATGCCGTCGAAACCGGCAGCGGCGATCCGGCCGATATAGCTGTCCGGCGTGCCGAAGAGGATGCGCTGCCAGTCACGATCCCAGAAGCGCACCGTGTAGTTTTCTTGCCAGTCCGCATTCTCGCCGACGAGCCACGCTGGCGGTGATCGCTTCCAGCCGCGTTGCCAGTAGTAGCGATAGCTTTCAGCCTCGCCGACCGAAATATAGGCATAAACCAGCCGGTCCGGCTTGTGGCCCCGCTTCAGCCGGGCCAGCTCCTGCGGCGTGAACGCGTCCTCCTCGCTGCCATCGTGCGAGTAGTCGATGACCAGGAGATCGAACGGTGCCTGACCGGCTCTTGCCAGTTCGAGGTCCTGCAATTGATAGCCCCAGCTCGACGCGCGTGAGAGGGCGTCAGCTGGAGACGATGTCTGTGGGTGCTTGGGAAATCTGGAAACCGGGACAGAGCGGCGTCTGGCAGGCTCCGGGTCTGAAGAGTCGTCGTCGCGCCCGCCGTGGCCCGCCGCAGCAGCCGGTGGGCGCACGCCGCTGCGTCGGCGCGCGTGCGTCGGTGCGGCTGCCGGCGAAGCAGACAGACCCGGAATATGCCCGGCGAGTGCCGGGGGCGGCTTGGCTGTGCGCCGTCGTGTTGTCTGGAAGGTGTCCTGGCGCGAGCCGTTGCCCGCCCGCGACCCGGCCGATGCGGCCTCACCCGAGTCGACCGTGCTGCGCGTATACCCGCCGGCGGCGGCTGGGGGCGGTGGGGCGCTACGGCGGCGCGGTGCCGATTGCGCCTCGCCTGCGTCCGGAGGGGCTGCATCCTCGCAATCGCGCGGTGCGACGTCTGCCCTGCGGGCGCGTGTCGTCTGCCATAGCCGCCAGGCGAGAACGGCGACCGCGATCACCAGCAGGAGAATAACGATCCAGAGCAGCGTGGTCGAAACGGACATGTCAAAAGGCCTCGTCCAAACGGTAGCATTGCGCCAGGCCGTCATTGTCTTCCAATGAGGTTCTAAAGCAAGTATCGGCTGCGCCGGCAAGTCAAGGCCACGGCGCTGTGTCCACGTGATGCACAAGGGCGGGCTGGCGGTTAGCGCGCGCCTTCGCGTTCCGCTGCCGATGATGGCAGAGCCGGTCCGTCTTGAGGCACGTGCAGAAAGGTCCCAAGGCTGCGCTCGGCAATCAGCGGCACGTAGCCGAGCTTCGAAATGCGCTGTTGGGCGCGCTGTGCGACCGTCGCTTTGGAAAGATATTCGACGACGAGGACCTTGAGCCCGCTCGTGCGCGCCAGGGCGAGGTCGGCCAGTGTATCGCGACCCATGTCGGGGGGATTTGGCGCCGCGTCGTGGTTGCCCCCGAACAGCAGATCTTCTTTCGCCAGGCCGTCGATCGACGTGCGCACATCGCGACGTCGCACCAGCTCTTCGGCGTTCTGCATCACGATGAGGGCATCCGGCTTGATGGCACGCGCGTGGGCTGCAAGCCGCACGATGAAGTCGGCCATGTCGCGTTCAGCGGCCGGCCGTTCGCCGGTGAGTTCCTGGAACACGTCGGCACGGTCGAGATAGATGCCATCGAACCCGGCCGCCAGGATGCGGTCGAGATAGGCATCTGCCGAACCAAAAATGATCCGCTGCCACTGCGGGTTCCAGAAGCACACCGGGAAGTTGCCGTCCCATTGCGGATTGGGCCGCAGCAGCCAGGATGGCCGCGTCGGCGCATCATACCAGGCATTTTGCCAGTAGGTCCGGTAGCGCTCCGCTTCTCCGATCGATAGGTAGGCGAGCAGCAGCTTGCGCCCGCCGCCGGGTTTTGCCCGCATACGCGCCACATCTTCGCGCGTGAACGGCAGTTCCACGCCATAGACGCGGTCGGGCGCATAGTCGATGACGACGAGGTCGGCATCCGAACCGGCGATCTCGGCGGTATCGATTCGACGCAATTGATAGCGCCAGGATCGAACGGCCCCGAGCCGCCGCCGACGCTCCTTGGCAGGTGAGGCCAGGGGCAGGGGCGGGATGTTCGCGCGCGGCTCCGCGCGCTCCACGCCAGCCGTTGTGGTCTCGGCCTTACCGGCGCTTTGCGCCACAGGTCCCGCGATGCCGACGCTTGCAAGCGCGCAAGCCAGCACGCCCGAGCGCCACATACGCCGTGTGCGATCGCGACGACCCGGAACAACCCATGCGATCGCCAGCCCCGCGCCATCGCTGCGCGGCCGATTGCAGGCGCCTCCCAGCCAACTTGTCATGATGCCTCGATTATATCGCGGCAAGCCTCAAAAATCACGGCCTGGCAGCCATAACCGGGCCAGATCACGGGGACCGAAGTAGGCAACAAAGCCTTCCGCCGCACCCCGGCGGCGAGCATCGGAGATTTTACTGCGCGCGCCGATGTAGTCGACGAAAAACACCGGCCGCCCGGCACCGCGCGCCAGTCGCAGGTTGGCGAGCGTATCGCGCACCATGTCGCGCCCGTTCGCCGCCTCGCTGTGATCCACCCCGTAGAACAGGTCCTCCTTGGCGATCGCATCGATGCTGTCGATCATCTCGCGGTAGCGCAGAAGCTCTTCCGCGTTTTGCAGGATGACCATGAAATCGGGATTGCGCCGGCGCGCGTGTTCGGCGAGGCGCTTGACGAATTGGACCATGCGCCGCGCCGCGTCGGGACAGGCCTTGCCGACCTCGCTGTAGACGTCGACGCGGTCGAGATAGACGCCGTCGAGCCCCAGCTCGATCAGCCGGTAGAGCGGTGAGGGTTCGATGGAATTGTAGACATTGCGCCCCTGGTCATCGCCCAGGATGGTGCGCTGCCAGCCTTCATCGCAAAAACTGATGATCCGGTTGCCCTTCCACTGCGGGTTCTCGTGCATCAGCCAGTCGGGTGCGTCTTCTTCCAGGTATTCGGCGCTGAAATAATCGGGGCGATAGTCTTCCGCCTCGCCGATCGAGAGGTAACTGACGACCAGCCGCCGCCGGCCGTCGGGGCGCGACTTGAGGCGCGCCACATCACGCACGCTCATCGCCCTGCCGTCGCCGACACCGGTTGTCGCGTCGATCACCAGGAGGTCGTAGGGTGAAGCCGCCGCTGCACTGACGTCGAGCCCGGCAAGCTGATAGCCCCAGCTTGCCACCGCCCCGATCCGCGATGCGCGGCGCGTGCGCGCGGTCTCTACAGATGAGGCCCGAGGCACAGCGGCTTGCCGCGTGTCCTCAAAGCCGGCGCGAACGCCACGTCCGGGATCATGCGCTGGCTGCGTCGGCGCACCCGCACCCGGGCGCTTCGCCGGCATCGGTCGAGGTGCAACGATATCCTCTGAAACGCGCAATCCGGGTGCTGCTTCACCAGCGCCGACCGGGCAAGCCACGGCGAGCACCGCAGTCATGCCGGCAAGCATGCCGGCAAATCTGCACCTGCCAGATGTCAGCCAGCTTGACGACGATTCCAGCGGCATCCCGCCCTCCGGCGGCCGGCCATGGCGGCGCGGCACGCGAACACGATCTAAGGCGCAGTCGATGAACTACGCGTTAATCATGCTGTCCCGGGATCCGGTACGAAAGTTTGGCGCGACGGAGACTGCGGCGGAGCCGACAAAAGTACGCCCGATGCCGTCGGCCATCAGCGCGCGGGCAACGATCCCGTCGTCGTTGACGTGGTCTGGCGTGCGACCTGCTCACTGGCGTCTGCACGGTCGGGCTCGATGCCGGCATAAAGCAGGCACGCAGCCGCTGTCACGGTCACCGCGAGAATCATGAGCCCAAGTCCGGCGCGACGAAGCGCCCAGCCAAGCGTGGGGCCTGCAACACTTGTTGGATTTGACGCCGGAAATTCGTGAGCGTTGCTCATTCTCGTACCTTCAAAGACCGGGCGTAATGCGACCGCGGAATGCGAACGTCCCCACACGTGTGGGAACCGAAGTTCTCCGTTGATGCCGAACGGATGCAGCAGGGTCAAGGCG
>CAZDNY010000273.1:0-5208 GCA_964506885.1 uncultured Hyphomicrobiaceae bacterium
TCGATGACGACGGGGTCGCGGGTTCCTTGTGCATAAAGGGCGGCGACCTTGGCCGACAAGGATAAGAGCTCGGAGCAATAATCGAGGTAGCGGGACAGCTCGAAAGGCGTCAATTCCCGTTTCGGGGAGTGGGCCGTGTCGCCTGAAACGCTGGTGCCACGACTGGGATCCTTGGTGAGCTGGTGCATGTCGATAACATGTATGATCGATCGCAGCTCATGCAGGTGGTCGAGTGCCTGCTGGCGCTTCCAGCGCGATTCGAGGCTCGACAGGAAGAGGGCGCCCGCTCCCATCAGGACGACGATGTTGAAGGCGCTGTCAAACCCCTGGAGAACGCCGTAGAGGTTCTCGGAGTCGCGTTTCACCTCGATGATCGTGCCGATGTAGGCGAGCAGCAGCAGGCCGCAGGTCATCGCGGCGACGGAAATCGTGCGCAGCAGATAGTTCGGTGCTTCGATCTCGGCGATTCGAGCCTTGCTCTGGCGTGCTGCTTCGAGCAGTTCGCGACAGACCTGGAGGAGGCCCGCGCCGGGAAACCGGTCGGCGATACGCTGCTCGAGCTTTTCGAGCGTCTGAATGATCAGATCTGAATTGAGCGTGCGGTATCGGGGCATGTCGGAGCTTTGCGCCGGGCTGGTGGAAGGTCAAGGGCGCCGTGCCCGTTCAGGCGTGCACGAGTGTTGCCGGTGAGGGCGCAGGCTCTGAAAATGCCGATCGATGGGCTTGACATGAGTGAGGTCCAGGCGGGTCAGCCGGCGAAATCAGAGATGCCGCGGCAAACGAAAAGGGCTGCCGTTATCGGCAGCCCTGATTTCATCGCCCGGATGGTTAGGACGTCGACTGGCTCAAACGTTGATCGAGCCGTGGATCCAATCCTCGAGGCGCTTTTTCTGGACCAGCGCACCGGTGTGCGAGGCGGCGACCTGGCCACCCTGGAAAATCATCAACGTCGGCATGGCGCGGATGCCGTAGCGCGTGGTGACCTGCGGGTTCTGGTCGACGTCGAGCTTGACGATCTTGACCTTGCCCTTGAGTTCCTGGGCGACCTGATCGAGCGCAGGGGCCATGGCTTTGCAGGGGCCGCACCACTCGGCGAAGAAGTCGACAACCACCGGCTCGGCGGATTTCAGGACCTCTTCCTCGAACGTCTTGTCCGATACGGCATGCGTCATCGTGCTGTCTCCTTCAGGGCCGCCAACCCAAGTGGCGGGTTCATGTTGTGACTGGTTGACCGGGAACGTAGGGATGGGCCTAGGGCGCGTCAAGGCTGGTTGCGCCGAGGTTCCAGAGCCTGTCTTCGTAAGTTGCCAGCATATCGCCGGGAATTTCCATGAGCCGCGGACCGTCGGTCCACAGAATCGCTGCCTTCAGCGACTTATCGGGAAACAATCGGGCAAGTGCGAGGCGATACGCCGCAAGCTGCAGAAGGTAGGCCTCGGCAACCTGAGCCGTCTCAGTCGGGGGCGGCCGGTTGGTCTTGTAGTCGATGACATAGACGGTGTTTGCGTCAATGGCGAGACGGTCGATCTGGCCGTTCAGCTTGAGTGCGGGGCCGCGACCTTTTGGCCTGGGGATCTCGGCGGCGATGGGAACCTCGGCCCGGCTGTCGGGGCCGAACAGAATGGCGAACTCGGTAGCGTTCAGCACGGCGAGCGTCTCGCGGACGATCGATGCGCCGACGCCGGCCGGCAGGTTGCCGCCGCGTGCGGCGATGAAGGCCTCGGCGGCCTCTTGCCAGCGCTGGCGCGGGATTACCGGCAGGTGCTCCAACAGCGCATGTGTCAGCGTGCCCCTCAGGAAGCGATCGCCAGCGGTGCGGGCCGCGGGACGGGGCGAGGGCGGCTCGTCGGCTTGCGTGCGTGGCGTCGAGGGGGGCGTAACGGGCTCGCCGGCTTCGTCAACGTCGTAGGGGGCGAGGCGCGAGGGGGCCAGCGGCATGGTCAGTTGCGGCTCGCGTGGCGCGGCCGTCGTGGCCCAGTCTTCGAGGGGCTCGGGCGGCGGTGCCTCGGTGAGGGTGTGCTTGCTCTTGGCCGGATCGGCGGTTTGCAGAGCCTCGTAGCGCTCGACGCTGCGACCGGTGCCGTCGTCGCCGGCGACGAGGCGACCGGCGAGGCCGTCTCGCACGAGATCGTACCAGCTGTCGGATGCGCGCGCGGTCTTGCCTTCGAAGCCGGCGATGTAGAGACGATCACGGGCGCGCGTCATGGCAACGTAAAGGAGGCGGTTGCGCTCTTCCTTCTCGCGCTGCTTGACGGCGTCCTTGCCCTGGGCGATGGGCGCAAGCGCGCCGGTTCCCTTGACCTGCCAGATGAAGGCCGGGGGAGCTTCGCCGGGAGCGGCCGGCATGGCGAGGGGATAGAGGCTGGTGGTGCGGCCGATGGTGCTCGTCGAACACGTGTCGGGCAGGAACACCACGGGCGCTTCGAGGCCTTTCGCGCCATGCACGGTCATGATGCGCACTTCGTTGCGGCCATGTTCCATGTCGCGCTTGATCTCGCGGTTGCTCTCGCGGAGCCAGGTCAAAAAACCGGTGAGCGAGGGCGGGGCGCCATCGTCGAAAGCGATGGCGAGGTTGAGCAGTTCGTCGATGCTGTCTGAGGCTTCCGCGCCGAGCCGTGCGAGCAGGCGCTGTCGCATGCCGTCGCGGTCGAGCACGCCGGCGAGGAACTCGAAGGGCGGCAGGAAGTCGGCACGGCGGCGCCACTCGCGCAGCAGGGAGGCGGCTTCCTCGAAGGCGGGGTGGTCGCTACGGCGGTCGAGCAGGGCTTTCCACAACGTGCCCTTGCGGCCGTGTGCGATGACAAGCAACTGGTCGTCATCTAAGCCGAAGAGCGGACTTTTGAGCACGTTGGCAAGCGATAGATCGTCTTCGGGCAAGGTCAGGAAGTCGCCCAGGGCGATGAGGTCCTGGACGGCGATCTGGTCGGTCAAGGTGAGGCGATCAGCGCCAGCGACAGGAATCTTGCGTGCCTTCAGCGCAGCCACCATCGGGCGGGCGAAGGGATGGCGTTTGCGCACCAGGATGATGATGTCGCCCGGCGTTATGGGGCGGTCTTCAGAGACGAGCCGCTCGCCGCCCAGGACCATCTGCTGGATGCGATCGGCGATGCGGTCGGCAAGTCGTGCAGCGGGGGGTGCGTCGTCGGCATCGTCATCACGCTCGGGGCTCCACGGGTCATACTTTTTCTGCTCGGCAGGGCGTTCGGTGTCCCATATCTCGACGAGGCCTGCCTGTCCGACGCGATGGGCGGCGTGTACGACGGGACTGGCGGCGGCCTCTGCCACGTCGAGCGCGGTCAATCCCGGCGTGCGGCCCGGATCGGCAAAGACCCGGTCGACGGATGCCAGGATCGGCGCAACGGTGCGGAACGAGAGGGTGAGGGGGATGTCCTCCCAAGGCACGCCGGCAGCGGTCGCGCGCTTGCGGAATGCGTGGCCCATGCGCGCAAACTCCTCGGGCCGTGCACCCTGGAAGGAATAGATCGACTGCTTTTCGTCACCGACGGCGAACAGGGTTCGGCGGGCGGGGGGGGCGCCCGTCGCGGTGTCGCCGTCGTCACGGGCCCCTGCTCCGGCGAAAAATTCAGCGGCCAGTGCCTCGACGATGCGCCACTGCTCGGGACTGGTGTCCTGGCTTTCGTCGACGAGGATGTGATCGAGGCCGCCATCGAGTTTAAAGAGCACCCAATCGGCATTGCTGGAGGTTCTGAGCAGGCTGGCGGTGTGGCGGATCAGGTCTTCGAAGTCGAGCGCGGCGCGTTGCGCCTTGAGGTGCCGGTAACGGGTCAGGACGGAGTCAGCTAGACGCATCAGGGCCAGCGTGGCGTCGATCGCGTCGAGCGCGCGGGCCTTGTCGGTAAGTTCGGCGAAGCGGTCGCGCGCAGAGCGCAACTGGTCGGTCAGGCCAGGCTCGGCGTTGCGGATCGCGGTGGTGATGAACTGCCTGTCGGAACGCGGCCTTGCGTCCTTGGTCAGAAAGGTTTCGGCGAGTGCCGCAATCCGTTCCGGCGCGCTCGCGCTCGCGGCTGCGCGCGACAGTGAATCGCCCAGGCGCCGGTCAGTGACTTTCTCGCTGGCGGACAGAACCGTTGCTGCGTGCGCGATCTGCGCCTTTGAGAGTATCTCGGAGCGTGCGGCTTCGATGGTCTCGCGCGTGTCGTTGCGGGAGAGGGAAAATGCCTGCCTGTAGCGCGGGGCGACAGCCTCGAACGCATCGATCAGACGGCCGGTGCGGTTGTCCTTCCCGTAACTGACGACCACATGCTCGAGCCAGTCCTTGCGGTCGAGGGCTGCACGCAAAACGTCGTCAAAGCTTTCATCGGCAGCAAAGGCGACTGCCGAAGTCAATGCCCGGCCGAGCGGGGTGCCGGGACCATCCGTTGCCTCGCGCAGCGTGGCGTCGATTGCCTCGCGCATGAGCTGGCCGGCAACGACGTCATCAAGGATCTTGAAACCGGGGGGGACACCGGCTTCGAGCGGGAAGCGCTGCAACAGGCGCTCGGCAAAGGCGTGGATCGTCTGGACCTTGAGGCCGCCAGGCGTCTCGATGGCGCGCGCGAACAGGGTGCGGGCGCGGGCGGTCTCCGCAAGGGTGGCGGCGCGGCCCAGCAGGGTGGCAAGCGCGTCGGCCAATTGCTCCTTCGACTTGGTGACCCAGAATCCCAGTTCGCTGAAGACGCGGGTCGACATCTCTGCCGCTGCCGCCTTGGTGTAGGTCAGGCAGAGAATGCGCTCAGGCGCTGTTCCGGCGAGCAGGAGGCGCAGCACGCGGCGGGTCAGGACATGCGTCTTTCCCGTTCCGGCATTGGCACTCACCCAGACCGATGTCTCCGGGTCGGCGGCGCGCGCCTGGGCCCGGTTCGTCTGCTCGGTGATGCGGGCGATATCCTCGGTTGCGGCGGGGGTGCTCATGGGCCTTTTTCGGCGTTGAGTTGGTATGGGCTCAGGTTCTCGGAAACGGGTTCATGATGCGGACGGCGGGCGCCCGAAGTCCGTGAGACGCGCGGGGCGGGCCAGCACGAGCGGAGCGATCTCGTCCTTTCGGCGGCCCAGTCCAAGCGCGCTGGACAGGCCCCCGCCAACTCACTATAAGGGCCGAGCTTCGATCCGGGCCAGTGCCGGGAGCGAGCTTTGCCCAGGTAGCTCAGTTGGTAGAGCATGCGACTGAAAATCGCAGTGTCGGTGGTTCGATTCCGCCCCTGGGCACCA
>CAZDNY010000274.1:0-5197 GCA_964506885.1 uncultured Hyphomicrobiaceae bacterium
CGGGTCCGCCAGGAAGTTGTCGGCGACGAACGTCCGGAACGCCGCCTCGTCGCCCACGCGCATGCGACGGTCGCCGTTGCAGGCGACGCAGGCCTGCTGACCGAGGCAGACCGGGCACGGCGTGGCGCGCTTGTCCTCGGGACGATCCAGGGTCACGCCGGTGCCGCCGCAGAAACCGCAGCGCCCCCGCCCGACCGCCTTGAGGTACTCGGCGGCGGCCTCCCGCGTGAGGCTTTGCGGACTCGCCAGAGCGCCTTGGAGATGACGCCGGCGCGGCAACGGGAGAAGATAACCCGTGGTGGTCGCTTCCGCCGTCGCCCCAGGATTCGACGCCGCCCCAAGGAAGGAATGCGCGAGGTGTCCCACATCGCCCTGCCCGAGCCCGACAAGGCCATCATCGCACGACGCGATGCGATCGTCGCCGACTTGTCGCGCCACATCGGCGCTGACCGCGTCATTGCGGATGAGGATGGCCGGCGCGCTTACGAGACCGACGCCCTGACGGCCTACCGGCGTATGCCGCTGGCCGTCGTCCTGCCGACCTCGACCGAGGAAGTCGCAGCCGTCCTGCGCTATTGCAGCGAGAACGGTATCAAGGTCGTACCGCGCGGCGCGGGAACGTCGTTGGCCGGTGGTGCACTGCCGGCCGAGGATGCCGTCGTCCTGTGCATCTCGAAAATGAATCGCGTCCTTGAAGTCGATTACGACGCCCGCTTCGCCCGTGTCGAAACCGGGATCACCAACCTCGCCATCTCCGAGGCTGTCGGCAAGGATGGTTTCTTCTACGCGCCCGACCCTTCCAGCCAGCTCGCCTGCACGCTGGCAGGCAACCTGGCGATGAACTCGGGCGGTGCCCATTGCCTCAAGTACGGCGTTACCACCAACAACGTTCTCGGCGTCAAGATGGTGCTGATGACCGGTGAGATCGTCGAGATCGGTGGCCCGCATCTGGACGCCGACGGCTACGATCTCCTGGGTCTGATCGTCGGCTCCGAAGGCCAGTTCGGTGTCATCACTGAGGCCACCGTGCGCATCATTCGCGCAGCCGAAGGCGCACGCCCGATGCTGATCGGTTTCGCCTCCAGCGAGGATGCCGGACGCTGCGTTTCGGCAATCATCGCCTCGGGCATCATTCCCGTCGCCATCGAGTTCATGGACAAGCCCGCCATCGAGGTCTGCGAGAGCTTCGCCAAGGCCGGCTACCCGCTCGATGTCGGCGCCCTTCTGATCGTCGAGGTGGAAGGCTCCGAACGCGAGATCGAGGACCTGCTCAATCGCATCAGCGAGATAGCAGCCCCCTTCGATCCCAAGAAGATCCTCATTTCGGATGGCCCTGTGCAGAGCGCCAAGATCTGGAAGGGCCGCAAATCGGCGTTCGGCGCCATCGGTCGCATCTCCGACTACTACTGCATGGACGGCACCATTCCCTTGAGCCGCCTGCCCGAGGTGCTGACCTCGATTTCAGAGATCTGCGCGCGCCACGATCTGCGCGTCGCCAATATCTTCCACGCCGGCGACGGCAACCTGCACCCGTTGATCCTCTATGATGCCAACGATCCCGATCAGTCCTCGCGCGCCGAACTGGCGGGCGCCGAAATCCTGACGCTGTGTGTCGAGGTCGGCGGCTGCCTGACCGGCGAACATGGCGTCGGCATCGAGAAGCGCGACCTCATGCGCGTGCAGTTCTCCGATACCGACCTCGCCCTGCAGATGCGCATCAAGACGGCGTTCGACCCTGACTGGTTGCTCAACCCGGCCAAGGTCTTCCCCCTCGATGGCCGCACGCGTGCGCCCGAGGCCGCCTGAAAGAAGCAAGAAGGACATCGCCGGATATGAAGGAGGCACTGCGGCCTGCGACCGACTGGGAGCTTGCGAGCATGGTTGCAAGCTACGGCGGGCGCAATCAGCCTGTCGAAATCGTCGGCAACGGAACCAAGCGCAATGCCGGCGAGCCCATGCAGACCGCCGCCACGATCACCACCAAGGCGCTGCGCACGATCAAGCTCTACGAGCCGACCGAACTGGTGATGTCGGCAGAGGCCGGCACGCCACTCACCTTGATCGAGGCTGAACTTGCCGCCCACAGTCAGATGCTGGCCTTCGAGCCGATCGACCTCGCACCGGCCGTTGGCGGAGCGCATGGACAACAGACCATCGGCGGCATTTTTGCAGCCAATCTGTCCGGACCCCGCCGCGTCGTTGCCGGTGCCGCGCGTGATCACCTCATCGGCATCAAGGGCGTTAACGGCCGCGCCGAGCTGTTCAAGTCGGGCGGTCGCGTGATGAAGAACGTAACCGGCTACGATCTGGCGCGCGGACTGTCGGGAAGCTGGGGCACGCTTGCGGCCCTGACCGAAGTGACGTTCAAGGTCCTGCCTTGGCCCGAAGCCGCCGTGACGCTGGTCTATCCGGGCCTTACCGATGACCTTGCCGTCGAGCTCATGTGCGCGGCCATGGGAACGCCCTTCGAGGTCTCCGGCGCCGTCCACCTGTCTGCCGCCCTCGCCGACCGCCTTGTTGCGCGACCGCCCGGCGTCAGCGCCACGGCCCTGACGGCAGTGCGGATCGAGAATTTCGTCAGCTCGGTGCTTTATCGCAAGGAACGGCTGGCGGATACTTTGAAGGTCTACGGCGCACCGCTCGAACTCGATTACGAGGCCTCTTTGAACTTCTGGTCCGAGCTGCGGCGTCTGTCGGTCCTGTCCGATCACGCGTCCGCGCTGTGGCGCATTTCGACCTCGCCGAGCAATGCCGCCAAACTCGTCGCCGCCATCCGCAAGCACATGAGCGCCGAGGCCTATTACGACTGGTCGGGCGGCCTCGTCTGGCTCGAGGTTCCGGCCACCGCGGATGCCGGCGCAAGCGACATCCGCCGCGCCGTTGCCGTTCATGGCGGCCACGCCACGCTGGTTCGCGCCGACCCCGCGATCCGGTCCGCCGTCGAGGTGTTCCAGCCGCTGTCACCGGTCCTGGAGCGCATCACGCGCAACCTGAAATCGGCTTTCGACCCGCAAGGTATTCTCAATCCCGGGCGCATGTATGCCGGAATCTGACGTTTGATGGACAACTGATGCAGACCAACTTCACGCCAGAACAGCTCGCCGACCCGCGCATTGCCGAGGCCGACCGGATCCTGCGCCGCTGCGTGCATTGCGGCCTGTGCACCGCGGTCTGCTCCACCTATGTCATCGTCGGCGACGAGCGCGACAGTCCGCGCGGCCGCATCTATCTGATGAAAGACACGTTCGAGCGCGGCAAGAATGCGAGCCCTGAAGTGCAGCATCACATCGACCGCTGTCTGTCGTGCCTGTCGTGTATGACGACCTGTCCAGGCGGCGTCGACTACATGCATCTGGTCGATCTGGCGCGCGTGCACATCAACGAGACCGGGCAGCGCAGCTGGAAGGACCGCATGATGCGCCGCCTGCTCGCCGCAGTGGTCCCCTATCCCGACAAGTTCCGGCTTGCCTTGAAGGCGGCTCCGCTCGGGCGCCCCTTCATTCCGCTGATGAAGCGTTTCGGCATGAAGGAGATGGCGGCGATGCTGGAGTTGGCGCCGACGCGCCTACCAGACCTTCCCAAATACGAAGGCCCCGGCGAGGCCAAGACATCGGCGGAACGCCGCGCCCGCGTCATCATGCTGGCCGGATGCGCTCAGCAGGTGCTGCGCCCCGAGATCAACGACGCCACCATCCGCCTGCTCGCCCGCCGCGGCGTCGATGTCATCGTAGCCAATGGTGCGGGCTGCTGCGGCGCGCTCGTCCATCATATGGGCGAGGAGGAACAGGCGCTCGACCAGGTCCGCCGCAATGTCGATGCCTGGTCCAAGGAGATGACCAAGGGACCCATCGACGCCATCATCATCAACGCTTCGGGATGCGGCACGACGGTGAAGGACTATGGCTACATGCTGCGCCACGATCCAGAGTATGCCGAGCGGGCGGCGGCGGTGTCGGACCTGACCCGCGACATCACCGAATTCCTCATGGACTATGACCTGGGCCCGCCCGTGCGCTGGTCCTCGCTCCGCGTTGCCTACCATTCCGCGTGTTCCCTGCAGCATGGCCAGCGCGTCACCGAGGAGCCCAAGGCGCTGCTGATGGGGGCCGGCTACACCGTCCTGACGCCGCCTGAAGGGCACATCTGCTGTGGTTCCGCCGGCACCTACAACATCATGCAGCCCGAACTGGCGCGCGAACTGCGCACCCGTAAGGTGAAGAACATCCGTTCCGTCAAGCCGGACGTGATCGCCGCCGGCAACATCGGCTGCATCACCCAGATAGCGGGAGGAACCGACATCCCCATCGCCCACACCATCGAGCTTCTGGACTGGGCCTACGGCGGTCCGGTTCCGCGTGGTCTCGATAAGCTGGCCAGTTTCGTCTCCGACGTGCCCAAGCCCAAGGAGGAGGCAAAGTCGCTGTTCGGTTAGACGTCGTGTCGGCACATCTCAACGCGGCCGGCACGCAACAAGCGCCGCGCCTTTTGCGTGGTTGACAGACGCGCGCCGGTGTCGTCCCTCAGCACGTATGATCATCGAGCTCCCTGAAATCGCCTGTGTACTGATCCACGGTTGCAATCGCGCCACCGCCAGCGACTTTGCCGCGCGCAATTTCGCCGCCGGCGAAATTCTCGATATGGGTTCCGATCCGGGCGACGCGCTGCTCGACGCCTTGAGGCTGCGCGTCGTCGCCGGACGCATGACCGCCATCATCGAGGCGGGTTCCCCACACGGCGCCCACAAGATGCGCGTCGCACTGGCCTCCGTCGCCCGCGAGAACTACACCCGTCGCTTCGGCCTCATCCTGCCCGACGCCCGCCCCGGCGAGCCCAACATCGACGAGCGCTTGAAGGGCGACGGCTATCGTGAGGTCTTCGATATTCCCGCCGACGCGCTCGATGCAATCGAGATCCGCCGTGTCAGGATGCCGACGGACCTGCGCCACGAGCATGGGCCTTTCGATATCATCGGCGACGTGCACGGCTGCGCCAGTGAACTGGAAGACCTGCTGGCCGAACTCGGCTACACGCTCACCTGGCAGGAGGATCGCGCCTGGGGCGGTCCGCGCCCGCGCATCACCGCACCCGAAGGCCGGCGCGCCATCTTCGTCGGCGACCTTGTCGACCGTGGCCCGCGGGCGCGCGATGTACTGGCGATCGTGCACGCCATGGTCGAACAGGAGCGCAATGCGCTGCT
>CAZDNY010000275.1:0-5196 GCA_964506885.1 uncultured Hyphomicrobiaceae bacterium
GCGGACTTTAAGCCTTAAACGCTCCCTGCCCTCATCCGGGTCGCAATGGTGGTCGCGCAGCGCTTGATCGCACCCGCCTTTACAGGCGTGGCGCAGCGTTGCGGCAGGTGAGCGGTGCGACCGCTGCATCTCACTCAAACATTCTTATGTTTGAATGTATTGACATGCAGGCCGTCACCGGATGCGCGTGCGCGATGCTTGGCGAGCGCCTGCAAGCAACTTCTCGCAAAAAAGCGTGTGCCGTTTGGTCGCGCGTCGTTCAGCGCTCTGGCGCGCGGGGGACACGGTTGCGACTTAAGTCTGCATGATGCGGATACTCGCCAAAACGCCTTATCGCCGACGCGTGCGGAAAACGCGGCGCGGGATCATGATCGCGTCGGCCCTCACGGTCGCTGCGTTCGTGCTGACTATTGCTGCTCTCGTGAAGGGAACTTCGGTTCCGGGTGATCTGGCCCCCGTGGCCGTGGAGCGGCCGTTGCACGATTAGGCGGTCGGCGCCGCTTTCAAGAAAAGAACACGGTCCGAAGCGACGTGAATCCTGAACGCAGGCGCGGTATCTGGCTGATACGTTGCGCACGTGCTCAAATTTCAGTTTCGAGACAGATTGTTTGAAGAGGCGGAGCTCACACGAGTGGAGCGGCGCGCACCAGACCTCGCACGGAATTGCCCAGGTAGACCGCATCTGCCGTTTCCAGGTCGGCCAGTGTCAGGCGCGCTTCTTTCGCGCGACCGTTGGCGAGCAACTCGGCACGCAGCGTTCCAGGCAGCAGACCGGCGTCGAGCGGCGGCGTCAGCAGTTGTCCATCCTTCTCGACGAAGATGGTGGTGCGGCTGCCTTCGGCCAGTTCGCCGTTCTCGTTGAGATAGATCACCTCGTCGGCGCCCTTCTCGTCATGGGCCGCCTGCCATTCGGTGTCGTAGAGTTCGCGGCGGGTGGTCTTGTGATAGAGGAAAGGATCTGCCGACGACAGCCGCGTTTGCGAGACGACGTAACGCATCACCCAATCGGCGGCCTGCGGCGGCAGCGGAGTCGTGGTGACCGTGACGCGTCCGTCCTCGGCGAGGAGCAGGCGCACGCGCAGGCGTTCGCCCTGCTTGCCACGCACGGCTTCCTCGAGCGCAGTGGTCACGGCGGCCGCATCATAGGGAAAGCGGAAGAAGCGGGCCGACGCGGCCAGGCGCTCCAGATGGCGATCGCGCAGCACGTAGCCTTCGGCACCGTCGTAAGCCATGGTTTCGATCAGCTCGAAGCTCTTGGGCGGATCGGTCAGGAACTTCAGTTTCAAAAGGCACTCGTCGTACTCTTTGGCGCCTTCCGAATCGTAGACCACGCCCGAGCCGATGCCCATTTCGCCGGTACCGTCGCGAAAGACAACGGGTGTGCGAATGGCGACGTTGAAGACGGCATCACCCTTGGGCGAGATGTAACCGATGCCGCCGCAGTAGACGCCGCGCGGCTCCGTCTCGATCTCGTGGATCAACTCCATAGCCCGGATCTTGGGCGCACCCGTGACCGAGCCGGGCGGGAAAATCGCATCGAGAAGCTCGCGCAGACCGATGCCCTCCTTCAGCGTGGCGCGCACGCCCGACGTCATCTGGTGGAGCGTGCGGAAGGTCTCGACGGTGAAAAGATCGGTGACGGAGACCGAGCCGATCTCGGCAATGCGGCCCAGATCGTTGCGCATCAGATCGACGATCATCAGGTTCTCGGCGCGCTGCTTGACGTCGGTCGACAGGACGCGCCGCTGCTCGGCATCGGCATCCTCGCGACCGGCGCGCGATGCGGTGCCCTTCATCGGCCGGGTTTCGATGACGCGACCGTGCTGCTCGATGAACAGTTCGGGAGATGCCGACAGCACAGTGGCTTCGCCAGTATCGACGATTCCGCCATAGGCGACGCGCTGGCGCTGGCGCATGTCACGATAGAACGCGAGCGGGGATCCAGTCAGTGCGAAGCGCGCCTTGAACGTGAGATTGAGCTGATAGATGTCGCCGGCGCGGATCATCTCCTGAACGCGGGCAAACCGCGTCAGGTAGTCAGCGCGCGGCCAGGCGAGCGCCACATCGGTGAATTGATAGGTGTGGCTCAGCGTATGGGTGGCGAGCCAATCGGCGACCTGCTTGGACGTCATCACATCGGGGGCGCCATAAACACCGAACCAGATCAGCGGAACCTTGCGATCGGGCGGCAGCAAATGCGCGAGTTTGGGCTCGAGCACGTAGCCGAGCTCGTAAGCGAGGAAGCCCGCCACGTAACGGCCGGCTGCCAACGCCGCCTCGATACGCGCAAGCGCTGCGGGCACGTCGTCGGGCTCGGCAGCGGAAATGATCTCGAGCGGCTCGCGGAAAAACAGCGACGCACCGCCATCGGCCGAGCTGTTGTCGAGCAGAACGAACGCCTCGGAGAGTTCGATTTCATTCAGACCACCGTTTGCGGCGGCTTCTTTCGGCTTCTTGCCGGCCGTTGTCATTTGTCCTTCAATCCCTCGAGCGCCGTAAAGATGACGGTGCGGGGCTTGCCGGCCCCGGCCGGCAGCTTACGCTGATTGAGTGTGCGAGACTGCACAAATTTTCCGGCGACCTCGCCACGCACCTTGCCGATGCTGACGAGAAGTGCCGGGCCCTCGGGCTTTCCGTCGTAGGGGCGGGTCAGCTCGTAATGATCCTGCGGACGCGGGCCATCGCGCCAGGCAAGCACGGGCGTGGGCTCATCGCGCATGTAGTAGAGCAATTCGGCCGTCACGGCACGATCGTCGGTGATCACCGCGGCGAACGGCTGGCCGGCCTTGCGGGCCTCATCCAGCTGCTGGCGCGTGGCGTCGGCAACTTCGCGCCAGCCCATCGTGCGTGCAAACGGATCGACACCATTCGGCAACGCGAAGCGGCCGGCGAATACGGTTCCTGCGACGAGTGCGAGCAGAATTACAACATGCAGCACCATCGAGCGGCGCAGCCACGTCCAGTCGAGATCGCGCACCATCGTAGCAATCACGAGGACCGTGGCAGCGACGTACGAAACCGCCGCCCAGTTGGCGTGGGCACGCGAGATGAACGCCTGCAAGGTGATGACGACAAGCACGGGCAGCGCAAAGGCGAGCAGCAGGCGATCGTTTTGCGGAACACCCTCGCGCCAAGCGCGCCAGACGATCAGCAGCAGTCCTGCAAACAGGATCGGACCGAACACACCGAACTGCGCGCCGAAGAACTCGAGCGCCTTGCCCGGGTTTAGCAGCGTGCCCTGCCAGTTGGCGTTGTCCGCGGTATGGGAGAGCGTGGCGAACTTGTGCGCCTGGTTCCACAGCACATTTGGCACGATCATGGCGATGCCGATCAGTGCCGCGACCCACAACCGCGCGTCCTTCAACAGCCAACGGTCGCGCGGCGTCGCAATCAGATGCACTGCCAGACACAGCGCAAACCAGATCATGGCATATTTCGCATTGAGCCCGCCGCCGAGCGCCAGCCCCATGAGCAGCGCCGGCCACCAGCTCGCGGTATCGCGCATAAGGATCAGCGCATAAAGCGCCAGCGCCCAGAAGAACAGCAACGGCACGTCGGTGGAGATGATGCCCGCCGACAGTGAAACGCCCGGCAATGTGGCAAACGCCAAGCCGGCAAACACGCCCGTAATGGTGCCATAAAGGCGGCGGCCGATGAGGAAGATGACGATCGCCGTCATGGTGTGCACGATCGGCGATGGCAAGCGAACGCAGAACTCGGAGTGGCCGCACACTTGCGTCGCGCCGTTGATCATCCAGGCGATCAGCGGCGGTTTGGAGTAGTAGCCGAAATCCGGTGCGAGGCTCCACGACCAGTACTGCGCCTCGTCGAAGAACAGATCGGTGCCGTTGAGGCTCAGCGCGACGATGCGCAGGCCCAATAGCGCGGCCAATCCGACGAGAAAGACGGCGACGAAGCCCGCCTCGCCCGGCGCCCGGCTGGCGCGATCCCCAGATCCCATGATCAAAGCGTCTCCCAGGCTCCGCGTCTGCCGCGGTCGTGCATATTGGTGTTTCGAAGCGCTCATTTACTAGGTTGAGGCCGCAACGGGAAGACTGGTAGTCTGGCCGCTGGCGCCGGAGTTTCCGGCCGGGGCGTCGCGGCCAGTCAGGCCGCGCCGGCCGCCTGTTTCCGTTTCGGCGCGCGTTGTCGCCACATTGAGCGCTCAGCAAGGTCCATTATGCGCATCTCCGTCGTCATTCCGGCTCTCAACGAGGCCGGGAATATTGGCCGTCTCGTTACGGAAACCTACGAGCATGTGCCGCCCCAGATGCTCGCAGAGGTGATCGTGGTCGACGATGCGAGTACGGATACGACCGGTGATGAGATCAAGGCGCTCATCGCTGCGGGCGGCCATCCGGGGCTCCGATACCTGCGTCACGATCAGCGCAGCGGCCAGAGTGCGGCGCTGCGTTCGGGCATCCTGGCGGCCACCACGCCGGTGATCGCCACGATGGACGGCGACGGGCAGAACGATCCGCGCGATATCCCGAAGCTCGTGGCACGGCTGGCGGCTCCAGGAACGGCCGGTCCGGCCCTCGTCAACGGCTGGCGCACGTCGCGCAAGGACACGGGCTCGAAACGCTGGGCTTCGAAAGCCGCGAACTGGATCCGCGACAAGGTGCTGAAGGACGAATGCCCGGATACCGGCTGCGGCATCAAGGCCTACTGGCGCGAGGTCTTCCTGCGCCTGCCGTTCTTCACTTCGATGCACCGCTACCTGCCGGCCCTGTTCCAGACCTACGGCCACGAGGTCGCTTACGTGCCTGTGAACGACAGGCCGCGGCAGGCGGGGGTGTCGAAATACAACAACCTCAACCGCGCGCTGGTCGGGCTTTACGATCTCGTCGGCGTCAGCTGGATCCGCAAGCGCACAAAGGTGCCGCAGATCATCGAGGGGCTGCCGGAAGGGCATCATATCGCCGACCTGACAACCCGGCTCAAAGGGCGCAATCCCGAGGACGACGACCCGCAAAAGGGGGCCGCGGAGAAAAGCTGAACGGGGGTTCGTTGTGGACTAACATCGGCAAGCGGTTGACGCGCCATCCAAGCCACAGACAGCGCTGCCTCGATCTGCTAGAAGGCGCCTGATTTTCGTTGGAACGCACGCGTGGTCCAGCGGTGTCATCTCAAGCATGTTTTTCATGGCCTGACCGATCACACTTCGGATAAACATGCTCTTCGTTTCGAGCATGT
>CAZDNY010000276.1:0-5187 GCA_964506885.1 uncultured Hyphomicrobiaceae bacterium
ATCGAGCCGTGCAATGTGGTTGGTAGTGACGATGAATTTGAGCCCATCGGGCGTCTGCATCCCGTCCATGGTGTTCAAGATTTCATGCAGGGCGGATCCGCGTGCGCCCGCGTCGCCGCTGCCTGCCGCTTCGACCATGTCGTTCTCCCGGTTGAGCGCGCCGGCAATCGTGTCGATGTCCTCGATCACGAACAGGTCGTTCGGTTTGCCTGACAGGAATGCCGTGCCGAGCCCGCCCAACGATTTGATGTATTTGATGTCGAAGCCGAAGTCGGACGCGAGTGCATGGATCAGGCTGGTCTTGCCGGTGCCCGGCGGGCCGTGCAGGATGATGCCGAGCTTCCAGGGAATGCCGCGCGCGGTGTGCCAGTCCTCGGCGTCGAGGAACCATTTGAAGCGGTCCACCAGACGCGACTTGATTTCGCGATCGACAAAGACCGTATCCAGACCGCGCTTGCGCCGCCGCAAGCCGCCCGCGCTACCTGTTGCGCCGTAAAGCGCGACATGGATCGAGTTCTTGAAGTCCGCAGGACGGCTGTCTTGCATGAAACGGGCGACGATGCCGCGATCGCGCGTGAGGAAGGAGACCGTTATCGTTTCGAACGGAGCGATCTGCTGCGTGTTCTTGACTTTGGAATAGCGAAACAGCTTGCCGTCATAGACGCCCCAGCCGCCGCCAAAGCCCGTTTGCAAGGCGCCGTCCTTGATCTCGAGGCTGCGGGAGAAGAAGTTGAGCCGCTTTCCCTCGATGAAGGCGTCGACGTCGCGATACTCGTTGGACATGCTTTCCACGAAGACCTTGGTCCACATGGTGCGTTCGATAAGATCGAGAATGCGCTCCGGCAGGGCGCGCAAGAGATACATCAGCGAGCCGAACGCAACCGTGCCGATGCCGCCGACCAGCAGCTGGTTGGACGAGATGGTGGAAAAGATCGTCTCCAGCGCCATCGCTGCACTCCACGTCAGGTGCCGCGGAGGGCTAGTCCCGCGGCCGATGCCATTCGTATTCGTGCAGACTTTTAGGAGGGTCGATGGGGCTAGGCAACCGGCAGCGATGAGGGACGAAGCGAACCGGTTGGGTGGGTTTGTTGTCGGGGCGGCAGTTCGCGCGCGACACGCAGAGGGGATGGGCCGCGAGCGGAAGCCGCTTGCGGCCTGCCAGAGCACGTGCGCCGTCCAGTTGTCGTTCCTGGACGGCAGTTTCCTCGGGCGGTGAGACTACTTCACTGTGATGGTGATCTTTTCGCTCATTACCGGCGGCTTGTGGGGGATGTGGTTATGATCACCCAACAGCAGCTGCAAGGTGTGCTGGCCGGGTGCAAGGGTAATGCTCGTCTCGGTCTGGCCGCCGCCGAAATGCTTGTGGTTGTCATCGGCGGGGAGCGGGTTGTCGAGGTCCACCTTGTCGACGTCGATCAAGAGATGGTGGTGTCCTGTTTTCGCCTTCTCGACGCCCGCTGGTGCGACGCCCATGCCCGACAATCCGAACTTGACCGATACGGGATTGGAAACCTCGGCGCCGTCCTTGGGCTCGATGAAATAGACCTTGGCGCCGTCAGGGGCAGGGGATTGGGCAAAGGCTGGTCCGGTCAACCCGATCGCACAAAGGGTTAGCAGGGCAAGCGTCCTGGTGATCATGGCGTTTCCTCGGCTTTGTCGACGTTGTCACGCTGGGGTGTCAGCCCCCGCCAATTAGGCTAGACCGGTCGGAGCGGCGGAGGAAGCCCCGCGAGGGGTGCGTCGCCGGTTTGTGATACTTGGGAAGGTTCTCATGATGCGGCAAAGGCTCGATCAGGTGCTAGTCGCGCGCGGGCTTGTGCAATCGCGCGCGCGGGCGGCCGACCTCATCGCACGCGGCGCCGTGGTGGTGGAGGGGCGCGCTGCGCTGAAGGCCGGTCAACTGGTCGATCCGGGGGGCGCGATAGCGGTCGACGCGGCGGCGAATGCGTTCGTGGCGCGATCGGGTGCGAAACTGGCGGCGGCACTGGCGGCATTCGGGTTCGATGCCGGCGGGCGGATTGGTCTGGACGTCGGCGCTTCGACTGGCGGCTTCACTCAGGTGCTGGTGGAGGCGGGGGCGGTGCGGGTCTATGCGGTCGATGTCGGTCATGAGCAGCTGCATGCGTCGCTTCGCGATGATCCCAGGGTGGTTTCCCTGGAGGGGCAGGATGCACGGTTGCTGACGGCAAAGGAGGTGCCCGAGGCCGTCGGCGCGATCGTGGCGGACGTGAGCTTCATATCGCTCAAGGATGCTCTGCCGGCGGCGCTGAACCTTGCCGGTGCCGACTGCTGGCTCGTGGCGCTGGTCAAGCCCCAGTTCGAGGCCGGCCGAGGGGCCACGGACAAGCGTGGCGTGGTGCGCGATGATGCGGCGCGCCAGCGTACGGTCGACGAGACCGCGGCTTTTCTGACGGCCGCCGGCTGGCGCGAGGTCGGGCGTCTTGTTTCGCCGCTACCGGGCAAGGAAGGGAACGTCGAATGGCTGATCGGAGCGGTGCGAGATGAGCGGTGATGGTGAGGGTGCGGGGATGGCGGACACGCAGGATCGCGATGTGGTCGAATTGCGGATCGAGCGGCTCGGCGCGCAGGGCGACGGCGTTGCGACGGCTGGCCCCGATGGAGGACCGGTGTTCATTCCTTTCACGCTGCCGGGGGAGCGGGTGCGTGCGTGCGTTGCGGGCGATCGTGGCCGGCTGATCGAGGTGGTGTCGGCCGCGCCGGAGCGCATCGAGCCGGCATGCGGGCATTTCGGCACGTGTGGCGGGTGCATGTTGCAGCACATGTCGGTTGAGGCTTATGCCTCATGGAAACGTTCGCTGGTGAGCGATGCGTTCGCGCAGCGTGGGATCGCGGCTGACGTGGCCGATCTTGTCATGGTCGGTGCGGGGGCGCGCAGGCGGGCAGTGCTTTCAGCAATCTGGACGCGCGGTGGTGCAGCGCTGGGATTTCACGGACTGCGCGACGATAGCGTGATCGATATCGCCGAATGCCCGGTGCTGGAACCCAGGATCGTGGCAGCGCTGGATGACGTGCGCGGGCTGCTCGGCGTGATCGGTGCGTGGGAGGGCGAAGCGCGCGTCACGATCATTGCGGCTGACAACGGGCTCGATGTCGACATTTCGGGTGCGGTGGGGAAGACTGGCCTCGATGCGGCGCGCAGTGCGCGTCTTGCGGGTTTGGCGGGTGATGTGGGCAACCTCGTTCGCTTGAGCGTGGATGGGGCACCGGTGTACCAGCGTGCGCGGCCGGAACTGGGTATGGGAGCAGCGCGGGTCGATCCGCCTGCGGGTGTTTTCCTGCAGGCTTCGGGCAAGGCCGAGCGCGAGATGGCGGCTCTGGTTGTGGCTGCCGTTGCCAAGAAGGCGAAGAGCGCGGTGGATCTGTTCTCGGGCGTGGGGGCGTTCACGTTTCCGCTGGCTGCGCGCGTCACAGTGACGGCGGTGGACAGCGACCGGCGGGCGCTTTCGGCTCTCGATGCGGCCGCGCGCGGTGCGCAGGGGCTCAAGCCGATCCGGACGCTTCACCGGGATCTCTTCCGCGAGCCCTTGTCGAGGAAGGAACTGGAGCCGTTCGACGTCGCAGTGTTCGATCCGCCGCGGGCGGGAGCTGCGGCGCAGGCGCAAATGCTGGCGAAGTCGAAGGTGCCGGTCATCGTCGCGGTTTCGTGCAACCCGGCGACACTGGCGCGAGATGTGCGTACGTTGATCGATGGCGGCTACAGCCTGGGGACCGTGACGCCGATCGACCAATTCAATTGGTCGGCGCATGTCGAGGCGGTTGCGTTGCTGCGGCGATAGTGAACGTGGGCCTTGATGTGGACTAGCGTTTCAGCAAGCCATCCACGAACGCCGGGACGATTTTCGTGGCAGGTCCGTGGATCGCCTCGTGGAAGAAGGTTGCGCCTTCGGAAGGTTCCAGATTGAGTTCGATCGTGCGGGCGCCGTTGGCACGCGCTTCGGCCACGAAGCCTGCGGCCGGGTAGACGTTACCGGACGTGCCGATGGACACGAACAGGTCGGCCGTGCCAAGCGCGTCGGCGATCTCCTCCATGCGGTAGGGCACTTCACCGAACCAGACGATGTCAGGACGCATGCCGCCCGCCTTGCCGCAATCGGGGCAGGCGAGTTCCGCCGACAGGTCGTCGGACCAGGAGCGCCCTTGCCGGCATCCGGTGCAGTAGACCTTCAGAAGTTCGCCGTGCATGTGAATGAGGTTCCGGGTGCCGGCCGCCTCGTGCAGATTGTCGACGTTCTGGGTCACGACCAGCACCTCGCCCTGGTGTTCTTGTTCCAGGCGGGCCAATGCCAAATGGGCAGCGTTGGGCGCGACGTTGCGCAAGTCGCGGCGGCGCATGTTGTAGAACTCGTGGACGAGGGCGGGGTTGCGTGCAAAGCCTTCGGGGGTAGCGACCTCGCGATAGTCGTAGCGGGCCCACACGCCACCCTTGTCACGGAAGGTTGCAAGGCCGGATTCGGCGGAGAGGCCGGCACCGGTCAGGATCACGATGCGCTCATAGGCTGGCATGATGGCATGTCTCGAGGATGTGTGTGTGTCAGGTTCCCGTTCGTCGAGAAAAGATGGATAGTGGGTGTTCGAGGGGCGGGCAAGCGTCGCATAGATCGCGGGAGGCGAAGGAGACGTGACACTGTGGTTGAGCTGGAGTTCCGGTAAGGACTGTGCCTGGGCGCTTCATATGTTGCGCACCCAGGGACACCACGTTTCGGCGCTGTTCACAACGCTCAATGCGGTCGCCGACCGTGTCGCCATGCATGGTGTGCGGCGATCGCTTCTCGAGGCGCAGGCTCGTTCCGCTGCGCTGCCGCTGCACATCATTGATCTGCCGTGGCCGTGCACGAATGCCGATTACGAACGCATCATGGCGGCGTTTCTGAGCAGGGCGCGGGACGGCGGTGTCACGCAAATGGCGTTCGGCGATTTGTTCCTGCAAGATATTCGCGCCTATCGCGAGAAAAACCTGGAAGGTAGCGGTATCGAACCGGTGTTTCCGGTCTGGGGTCGCGCCACCGATACGCTGGCGGAAGAGATGCTGGCCGCCGGGGTTTCGGCGCGGATGGCGACGGTCGATCTCGCCAGGCTCGATGCGTCTTTCGCCGGGCGTTGCTTCGACGCCGATCTGCTGGCGGCGCTACCGGCCGGGGTGGATCCGTGCGGAGAGAACGGTGAATT
>CAZDNY010000277.1:0-5170 GCA_964506885.1 uncultured Hyphomicrobiaceae bacterium
CGCCGCCGGCACACACAACCGCCCAGGCACATATTTTTCGTTCCCCCGCCGAAGACTTTTACAGGTTTTTCTGTGGCGAATTCTGGTCGAAACGGGACATCTCGTCATTTATTGGCGCATTTCATTTCCGTTTGTCTCCAAATGACATCGCGTTAAACAATTTCATAAACCATAACGTGTCGGAATTGATGAACAGATACAGTCGTTTATTGTACGTTTATTGCGCCGTTTAGGCCAAACTTAACGGCGGTGAGTTATCTAATTCATCTGGTCCATGAGCGTGTGTTGAGTAAGATGACCGAACATCAAATGAGAGCGCGAGTGCGCTATGTGATCGGGCCCGATGGGAGCCCGTTGACCGTCGCCGATCTGCCGCCCCGCGATACCAAGCGCTGGGTGATCCGTCGCAAGGCCGAGGTTGTCGCGGCTGTGCGCGGGGGTCTGCTGTCGATCGAGGAAGCGTGCGAGCGCTACAAGCTGACCGTCGACGAGTTCATGTCGTGGCAGCGTTCCATCGACAAGCACGGCCTTCCTGGTCTGCGCGCAACGCGCATCCAGAAATACCGCGGCTGACCGGTCCCAGTATCTGGCAGCCTCGCCGCCGCGCGGGGCAAATCCGGGCGCGCGGCCGCGCCCGAGGCTCATGGCTTGTTTTTGACCACCCGCGCCTTGCGCTGGGTGGTTTTTTGCTTCGCTTCCGCGCCAGCGGCTTCGGCAGGCGCCCAGGCACCCGCGAAGGCATCGGGATCGCAACCCTGTTTGCCGACCGACCAAGCAGCCACGCTCTTCTTCATGCGCGCGCCGGTGGCATCCGGCAGCTTCAGGTTTTCTGCCACCACAGACGTCTGGTCGCTGCCGGACGGCACGATCAAGACGCGGAACGCCTTGAGGCCGCGCGGACTTTGCGCACTCTCGTCGCGTTCGCGGATGATGATCTCCGCTTTGCCGCCCTTGTGTGCGGGTTCGGCGGTCGCATCGTAGATGTGGGAGGATTTCAGAATTCCGTTGGCGCCGAACCAGCAGGCCATGGCTCCGCGGCCGATCCGCGCATACACCTCGGTGGGCGTCCCCACGACCGGTGGCGGCCCTTCGGGCAGCGAAATCTTCGGTAGGCTGGGCAGTGCCGCGGTGGACAGATCACCGTTGGCGGCACAACCCGACGCCATGGCCGCAAACGCCGCTGCGCACACGAACACACCGATCCTTGGCCAACGGCTCCGCTGCCTGGTGCCGGTGCGGCCCGGTGCAGTTGCCCCTGGTGGAATCGTACGGGTCTGGCCGACAGCCATCATCGTGCGGTCCTGCTTGAAGTTCCCCCATCGCCGGCACTGCCGCAGTCACGTCCCGTCGGGTTCGCGCAGTGCCACTCCGTTGCATAGGCCCTCCATGGTCCTGCGACAAGAGGGGCAAGCGAGCATATGAACATGCCAAAGGCCCACTCCCGGGAATCGGAAGCGGGCCTGAATGGCGTTCACGACTGAGCCGCCGGGGCGCGTTGCCCTCAGCGCAACTGCGAAGACTGCGGGTTGTTCGGCCGGCCGCGGTTGCGTGCACTGTTGGAAGAGCCGGGACGCTGCTCGACCGAGCTCAATCGCTCCATCTGCTCCAGAAAGGCGTCGCGCTCGCGAATCGCTTCTTCCAGCCGTTCCTTCAGGCCTGCCGCCGAGGCCAGCAGGTTTTCGCGACGCTGAGCCGCGGACCGGGCGAAAGTCGAATAATTGTAATGGGCGGGATCACGCACGCCGGTGCGCTCCTCCTCCACTTGGATCTGCCGCTCGAGGTCGGACGCGACCTGCTCGAACTCACGGATCATCTGTTCAAGGTCAGAAACCTTGCGGACCTTTTCGTCGGCCTCAAAGCGCATAGCACGCGTCGCCGAATCTGGTGACTTCATCGTTCGAAACCCCAAACAAAATCGAACATCCAACATGGAATTAATCAAATTCCATGCCAAGTCTTGTGCCAAGAACAGCGAAGCACGCCCCCGCTTTCTTTTTATTTATTTGCCAAATGTCTGCGCTGCACCCGCAACATTTGTTGATGTGAACTATGACACAGGACGTTTAAGTTGCGGTAAAGCAACTTGTCTGCAGCTTGATCGCATTTCGAGCCTAATTCGGCGAAAAAAAAACTCCTGCAAAGCTGTGGACCGATCGCGAATTCTGTTACCTCTAGATTCGTGCTGGTTCGGGCTGGGCAAATCTGACGCGAATTGATTCTCCGGGGCTGGGGAATTCGATCGTTTAGGAATGTCCGGACGGGCACATCCGAGGGCGCAAGTAATCAATCCGAAACAAGTCGTTTTGCTGCCGGGACGTGTTCCGGCAGGTGGAAAGGCTGTGCGGCTGGAGGCAGGACGGACGGCGGGCATCACTGGCAGCGGTACAGGGCGAGGACGGCGTATCTCAACAAGACCCTACACGCGAGCTGGAAATTCCATCGCTTCGTGCAAGACAAAATTAGGGTTTGTTAACCTCTGGCACGTACTTTCCTAACGATGGCTTAGCGAGAACTGGATTGCGTTCTCTTCAGGTCGGGGCAGCGGGCCCGGTCAAAAATGACCGGGGAAGAGAGGATCGAGCATGCGGGTTCTTTTGATCGAGGACGACAGCGCGACGGCTCAAAGCATTGAGTTGATGCTGCAGTCTGAGGGCTTCAATATCTACACCACGGATCTTGGCGAGGAAGGTGTCGACCTCGGCAAGCTCTACGATTACGACATTATTCTTCTGGACTTGGGCCTGCCCGATATGAGCGGCTATGATGTCCTGAAGACGCTCCGGGTGGCCAAGGTTCAGACGCCGATTCTGATTCTTTCGGGCCACGCCGGCATCGAGGACAAGGTGCGCGGTCTGGGCTTTGGTGCCGACGACTACCTGACCAAGCCGTTCCACAAGGACGAGCTGGTGGCGCGCATCCACGCAATCGTGCGGCGCTCGAAAGGGCACGCACAGTCGGTTATCGAGACGGGCGACCTCAAGGTCAACCTCGATACCAAGACCGTCGAGGTCAACGGCCAGCGCGTGCATCTGACCGGCAAGGAATACCAGATGCTGGAGCTGCTCTCGCTGCGCAAGGGCACGACGCTGACCAAGGAGATGTTCTTGAACCATCTCTATGGCGGCATGGACGAGCCCGAGCTCAAGATCATCGACGTTTTCATCTGCAAGCTGAGGAAGAAGCTGCAGACGGCGACGGGCGGTCAGCACTACATCGAGACGGTCTGGGGCCGCGGCTACGTTCTGCGAGATCCCAACGACGACACGGTCGCGGCCTGATTGGTGAGCCGCGCCCCGGCCTCAAGCTGCCGTCAAAAATATATAGAATAGAATTGAGGGGAGCCCTGGGCTCCCCCTTTTTTTCTTTTTCATTTGTGGGCCAAAACACGCCGTCAAAACGACGGCTTTGTCAGCATCAGCCAGACAATTCCAAGCACGGCGGCGAATGCTGGAAAACCGCAGGCCAGCCAAATGCGATAGAGCCTGAAAAAGGCGGGAGGCAGTTCTTCGTTGCGGTCGCGCGCAGTGCGCGCCAATCCCCGCATCCGCATTTGAATTGCCACCACCGGAAGCCAGAGTGCACCGACCAGCACGTAAAGACAGATGCTGGCGAGCACCCAGCCCGACAGGATTGGCCAGCCGGCGAGGTAGGCCAGCGCCACCCCGGTTACGGGCTGCAGGACGGCCGCCGTCGCCGTGAACACCGAATCAGCCAGCACCACGATGCCGGCGACATGGGCAACGAGCGCCGGTTCCCGGCTGCGGATCGAGATCACCATGAAAAAGGCGATGCCGGCGCCGGTGCCCAGCAGCACCGCTGCACCGATCACATGCATGAACTTGACGATCTCGTAGGTCATGAAGGGCTCATCGCTCGTCGAGCAGGGCTGCGGCAACACCGGCGAGCGCCAGGCCCGGCAGGATTTTCAGCAAGGGGCCGAGCGGGTCGGCCCACAGGTCCGGCGCCAGCAGCGTCCCGCCGGCCAGATAGGCGAGCGACACAGCCACCATGCCGATCGCCGCCGGCCGCGCGAAGTGGCGCACCAGGATGCCCGCGCCGAGCGCCACATCAACCAGGGCACCGCTGCCGACGAACAGCCCCGCCAGCCCTGCGCCCATGCCGCGCGATGTCAGCACCGCCTGCGCCGTGTCGAATTGGAGAAACCCGATCACCCCCGAAGCCAGCCAGAACACCGCCAGAACGCCGATAATCAGCGGAAGTAGCAGGTAGAATTTCGCAAACCAGCGGTCCTGGGTTGTGGCGGGCATGGCCGCCAGCGTCCCGGCAAGCGGCCGGCAGGGTGCGCCACCCGCCGCAATCCAGGGCTCCGGGTCGCCTTGAATGTCCTCGCGCAGCACCGTGAGCGCGGTCGTCCGCAGTGGTGAGCGCCACCCCAGGAGCCCGAGCGCATCAGCAACCCTGGCCGTCACGCTGACCAGCGCATCAGGCACGTGCGCGCGCCAGCGCCATGGCGCAAAGCCGAGCCAGCCACGCATCGCAGCCACCAGATCACCGAAGCGATGGCTGTCGGCTTCGGTTAGGTCCGCGACCGTGCCGCCCGCCACCCGGCCGCGTCCCGCCGCCACCACCGCCGCAGTGACGTCGTCGATGTAAACCGTCTGCACCCGCGTGTCGGGCATCACGTCGAACGCGATGACCGGCATTGCGGCACTCGCCCTGAGCAGCGCCGTTCCGCCATAAGCCTGCGGCGCCAGCACCAGCGTTGGACGCAGTACGACCCAGTCCAACCCGGACGCCATAAGCAGTGCGTCGCCGCGCGCCTTGGAGCGGAAAAATTCGGTTGATGCGTCGGTCGAAACACCGGCTGCCGAGATCTGGATGACGCGTGCGGGTGATCCGTCCAGCGCCGCAATGAGCCGCCCGATCATCGTCTCGTGGATCGCGGCGACGTCGTCCTTGAGTCCGTCCTGCAGGGCTCCAGCGGCGTTGACGATGACATCCGCACCGGCCACCGCGCGTTTCAGCTCCTCTGTCGAAGATCGCGCCAGATCGAAAATGCGCCAATCTACGTCCGGCAGCACCCGCCGCGCGGTTGCCGCGCCGGGACACCGTTCCCGCTATGCCTGGTGCGCCGGTGTCGTGCCGCCGCAGCGCACTGCCGGCCCGACGATGCGCCGGTACAACTCCTGGAACTCGCGTTCTTCGTCCA
>CAZDNY010000278.1:0-5166 GCA_964506885.1 uncultured Hyphomicrobiaceae bacterium
GTGTGGGAACCGAAGTTCTCCGTTGATGCCGAACGGATGCAGCAGGGTCAAGGCGGGAGGCTTGGAACAACAGTTTCCGTTGTGATGGCGTGTTCCACCGGCAACGACTGGCGTTCAGAAATGCGCAATTCCGCGTTTTGCTCGCTGATGCCCTCATGCGCCGTGCCCGACGGCAAGACCCTCGCCCGCAAAGAGCATAATCCGTGCCAAGACCAATCCGGGGCGCACGCCAATCCGCGACGCGAATGCATAGAGTATGCGCAACCCGAGTGCCCACCATCCGGACCGCCAGCCCGCATGCTGCGGCGCTAGCGCACCTTGCGGCCGAACAGCAGGATTGCCGCAAGCGGTATGGCGACGGCAACCGTCACGCTGGTGACCACCAGAGCCGGAAGCCACTCGTAGGCGCCCCGGTCGACGACATAGATCTGATTGAGATACTTGGTCTGCAACTGGCCCGCGACGAGCGCCAGGTTCATGAACGAGGCCATCAGCGCGAACCAGATCGCCCGCTTCGATGGCGGTGCGTATATGGCGATCAGCGTCAGCAGCGGAATCATCGAAAGCTGCGCCAGCGGCGACTGCGCAGCGGTATCGACCAGCGCAATGGTGCGCGCGCCAAAGCCCAGGTGCTGCTCGGTCCACGCGCTGCCGCCGAACACCAGGAACAGGTCGGGCAGGGACATCAGCGCCCCGAGCATGGTCAGGATCAACAGCACACTGGTGATGGGTCGCCGGGTGATCGAGTCCGACAAGAGCCACGTCGCCGCCAGCCCGATCGCAGCCCCGGTCTGCCCCAGCACGCCGAAGAACGCTTCGTCGAAGCCGAGCTTGTCGATGGTGAACCAGCGATAGCCCTCGCCGACGCCGGGCACGGCGCGGAACGCAAAGATGATGATCGCCGCGAAAAAAATGCGCCGCCGCGTATCGGGCGAGATGTCGCGTGTGACGTAGGCGAGCATCGTCACGATCACGGTCATCGAGATGACGAAGACGATTTCCTGGGAGAACGGCACGTCCGCAGCAAGCAGCGCCGTCACCGTGGCGCCGAACGCGAGCCCCGCCGACAGGATTCGCCAGTCGGTCGGACGGCTTTCGCTCGACTCCAGTCGCACCAGCGCCGCGCCGCTCGCCGATATGGCCGGCACAATGAGGCCGATCAGGAACACGTTTTCGTAGCTGGTGTGTTGGGCGAGCCAGCCCGCAAGCCCTGCCGTGAGAAAGATTCCCAGCGAAAGCGCCAGCCGGCCGAGCACCTGCACCATGCCAAGGTCGTGATCGATGGCGGCTTGCGGGCGCGGTGAGCCGTCCTCGTTCGTGCGTGCCACCACCTCCGTGCTCATGGCGTCGGCGACCACGTCCTGCAGCACCGTGCCCGTCACGATGAGCAGCGAGGCGGTGATGTAAATGCGGTCGGGACTGGTGAAGGCGAGCCATTCGCCGGCCGCGCCGGCCAGCATGATGAGCCCGCCCGCGATCATGCTGGCGCCGATGAAAACGTAGATGCGTCGCCGCGATCCGAACAGGGCGACCGTATCGACGAGTTCGCCGAACACCATCTTGATTGCCCACGGCAGCGTCAGCCAGACGCCGAGCTGTGCCAGTGCCGCCGGGCTCAACGTCAGCGCCTTCTTCACCCAGAAGCTCTCGCCGACCGCAATCAGGCCGAGGGCGCCATAGGCGAAATAGACCATCAGCAGCGGGAGATACGAGAGCCGGAAGGCCTGGATGGGAGCGATCAGCGCAGCCCGCAGCTTGTCGCGCAGGCCAGTCTGCGGCTCCGGCAAGTCCGATGACGGCGTCGTGCTTGGACTGCTCATGAAGTTCCCTGCGCTTGAGCGGGTGTTTTGTTTGCGGCAATTTGCATGTCCGACGGGTGGCAGGCTAGAGCAGGGGACGCGTCGTCTCCACCAGCTTGCGCGTCGCCTGCAGATCCACCTTGCCCGTGCCGGAAACGGGAATCGATTGAACCACGAGGACGGCGCGCGGCACCCACAATTCGGCAAAGCCTTGCGCCTGCGCATGCGCCAGCAGCTGCGCGCGATCGGCATCGGCTTCGTCCGTCACCAGAATGAGCTGCTCGCCCTTGCGCTCGTCGGGCAGCGACACGACGACATGCTGCGCTTCGGGCCACAGCCCTGCAGCCAGCGCCTCCACGGCGGCCAGCGACACCATCTCGCCGCCGATCTTGGCAAACCGCTTGGCGCGTCCCTTGATGCTCACCACGTGGTCGTCGTCGATCGTGACGATATCACCGGTATCATGCCAGCCGTCCTCGGGCGGACGCACCACGCCGGGCGCATCGGCTTGAATATAGCCCGCCATCACATTGGCCCCGCGTACCTTCAGCCGTCCGCCCGTCTCGATGCCCGGCACCGGCTCGAGCGCCGCTTCGATTCCCGGCAGCAGCGGTCCGACCGAGCCGTGCCGGTTGAGGAGCGGCAGGTTGCAGGCGATCACCGGCGAGCACTCCGTCGCGCCATAGCCTTCCAGGATCAGCGCGCCGGTCTTGGACCATGCCTGGCGCGTCGCCTCCTTGACCCGCTCGGCGCCCGCGATCACGTAGCGAATGCTGTCGAGGTCACCGTCGGCAGCAGCACGCGCATATCCCATCAGGAAGGTGTCGGTTGCGAACAGGATCGTGGCCTTTTCCTGTCTGATCATCCGGGCGACCTGCTTGTAGTGCAGTGGGCTGGGGTAGAGCACCACCTTCATGCCGCCGAGCAGCGGCATCACCGTTGCCGCCGTCAGCCCGAACGAATGGAACATCGGCAACGGATTGAACACGATGTCGGCCGGTGTCAGCATGCCGCCCGCGTGGGCCAGGATCTGGCGCGCGTTGGCGATCAGGTTGGCGTTTGTGAGCACGACGCCCTTGGGTGCACCCTCTGTCCCGGACGTGAACAGGATGACCGCCGGGCTCGATGGCTGCATGCCCGAACGCGTCACAACCCGTCGCGGAAACAACTGGCGTGCGGCAGCCCGGATCTTGTCGGCGAGCCGGATCGAAGCGCGTACATCCTCCAGATAGACGATCCGGGTGCGCCGCCCGCGCACCGGCTCGGCCGTCTCCATCGCCGCTATGACGTCCTCGAGCTTGGCCGTCTCGACGAAACGGCGCGAGGTCAGCACGACAGGAACAGGCCCGGTGCGCAGCGCCAGGACGAGGTTGCGCGGCCCGGCCGTGAAGTTGAGCATCGCCGCGGTCCGGCCGAACGCATTGAGGCCGAACAGCGTCACCACCGCCCCGGCCACGTTGGGCAGCATCACGCCCACGCTCTCGTGCGGCTGCGTCATGCGCGCGATCCGGTCGCCCAAAACGAGTGCGCCGAGGATCAGCCGTGAGTAGGTCAGGTCCAGCCGCTCGGCATCGCGAACCACCGGCCCGCGCTTGCGGAATTTGCGCGCCGCCCCGACCAGGGCCTCAAACAGGGTCTGCTGGGCGCTCTCGGGGTCGAATGCTGGGGGCACCATCAGCGGCAGGTCTCCTGGGTCACGGGCTGTCTTGGGCCGGCCGGTCGCGGCAGGGTGGCGGGGGTGGGACTGGGGCCGGCAGGATGCCGCAGCCACGGCAACGCCGCGAGAATGCGGTGCCCGCCGGGGCAGCGCAATCCATTCGAGAGCGATTTTGTTCAATTTGCTACCGCCGCGTTTACGCATCGTCAGGCCGCATTTCCTACAATTACGAAAGTTTGCATTAACGGAGGCGTAGGATGTGGGGCGGATCGACACGCGGACGGGCTGGGCCCGGCTTCTGCGTTACGGCCCTTTGTGCGATGCGCAAGACCTGCCGGGCCTTTGAGCGCGATGAGCGCGGCGCCGTCGCCGTTTTGTTCGGTATCATCTTCATTCTGACTCTTCTGTTTGCCGCCATTGCGATCGACCACAGCCGCTTTACCAGCGAGGCGATCCAGGACCAGCATGCGCTCGACGCCGCGATCCTTGCTGCGTCCGATGCCATAGGCGTGGAAAATCAGGATGAATTGGCTTTGGCGCGGGCCAAGGCATTCTACAAGGCCAATCGCCCTGATGGTTCTGTCGTGGACGTGGAGAAACTCGAGATCGATCCCGAACATGGCAGCCTGACGGGCAATACGAAATTCGACTGGAAGTCGACCCTGCTTCAGGCCTTTGGCTTCGAGAAAAAGCGGATGGGCACGGCAGCGCGGGTCGCACGTGGCGGGACAGCCGAAATCGCATTGGTGCTGGACAACTCCGGCTCCATGTCGGGCTCCTACATCGAGGACCTCAAAACCGCTTCCACCGATCTTGTGAATACCGTGTTCTACGGCGTGGATGGCGAGGGTCAGATCGCCGTCTCCATCGTGCCCTTCGCCGGCTCGGTAAATGTGGGGCCCGGCTATCGCGGAGCATCTTGGCTCGATAACGATGGCGCCTCCGATATCTCGCGCGAGAATGCCGATTCGGCGCGATCACGCTTCCAGCTTTTCGATGACCTCTCAGAAAGCTGGGCCGGATGCGTCGAGATGCGCAAACCTCCCTATGACGTCAGTGACGCCACACCCGACCCTGCCGTGCCCGACACGCTGTTCGTCCCGATGTTTGCACCCGACGAACCTGACGAAGTCAACAGTGGCGGCAAGAATTACTCCAACAACTACATTGCCGATGATGGAGGGACTTGCCCGAAAATGGAGTGCACCTGCCAGCGCTGGCGACGTCCGGGGCGGTGCTACAGCAACGGCTGGGAATTGACGCCGATCGAACCGGCGCCGGCACAAGCGCGGGTCTGCAAGTACAGTGGCGCCCAGGTCGGCTACGGCACGTCGAGCGACAACTGCCGCCGCGGTTCCTACAACGGAGCCGGTCCAAATGCGTATTGCACCACCGCCGCCCTATTGCCGCTGTCGATCACGAAGGACCAGGCCCTCAGCGCGATCTCCTCAATGCGAGCCAGTGGGATGACGAACATCTCCGAAGGCATCGCCTGGGGTTGGCGGACATTATCGCCCGGCATTCCCTTTTCGCAAGGCAGGTCTTACGACGAGCAGGACAACAAGAAGATCATCATCCTGATGACGGATGGCGAGAATACCTACTCGTATGCGAACAACCACAACGCATCGGCCTATGGCGCCGCCGGCTATGCCAAACCCTACGCGCATCCCGATGAAGGTCGAGTCGGATCGACCTACACATCCACAG
>CAZDNY010000279.1:0-5144 GCA_964506885.1 uncultured Hyphomicrobiaceae bacterium
GATGGTCGGTGACGGCATCAACGATGCGCCGGCGCTGGCGACGGCGGATGTCGGTATCGCCATGGGCACTGGTGCCGACGTTGCCATCGAAAGTGCCGGCATCACGCTGCCCAAGGGGGATATTTCCGGTGTGGTCCGCGCCCACAGCCTGGCCCAGGCCACACTGCAAAACATCCGCCAGAACCTCGGCTTCGCCTTCGGCTACAACGCCATCGGTATCCCGATTGCAGCGGGAGTGCTCTATCCGATCATCGGTGCGCTGCTGTCTCCAATCGTCGCGGCGGTCGCCATGAGCCTGTCGTCGGTCAGCGTGATCGGCAATGCCCTCAGATTGGGCAGAATGCGCTTTTAAGTCTTCATCAAGTCGAACTTCGCCAGCGTCTTGACGATCGGATGAACCGCATTGCATCCGATATCCCGTATATTCATTTGAGATCAAATTTTCTTTCAAAGGCCAGTATATCTGCCTCATTTTCTCTATTTTTACTTGCTAAATACATCAGATACTTGTCTGTGATCATTTTCTTATATTGATTACTACGCTTCATGGCGCGATTCCGGCTAAATTTGATTGTGACTCGACATGGGTACATCATCGCATTTACAGTGCGCCAGCTTTGGCACAGCGCCTATCGCGCTGTCAGCTTTCCTCGAGATCGGCGGGGTGGACGTCGCGCAGGTGCAAGCGCCTGTTCGATAAGTCGCGCCGCGCCAGACCTGGCAAATCAGTCGGGAAACCAAAGAATTCGAAATCTTATCAGAGGCTTCCAGATGTCGGCATTGAAAAAGCTTCCCGTGCTCAACCTCGACGAGCAGGACTTCGGGCACAATCCTGTCGCCCGTCGCAAGACGGACAACTACCAGAAGGAGTACGTGCAGACGTTCGTGGAGAAGTGGGACAGCCTGATCGATTGGAGCGCCCGGGCACAGAGCGAGGGACAGTTCTTCATCGATATGCTGCGAGCCCGCGGCAAGACGAAAGTCCTCGACGTGGCCACCGGGACGGGCTTCCACTCGGTGCAGCTTCTCAAGGCCGGCTTCGACGTGACGAGTGCCGACGGCAACGCGGAGATGCTGTCGAAGGCGTTTGAAAACGCGCGCGACCACGGCTTCGTGCTGAAGACTGTGCACGCGGACTGGCGCTGGCTCAACCGCGACATCCACGGCAAGTACGACGCCATCATCTGCCTGGGCAATTCGTTCACGCATCTGTTCCAGGAACGCGACCGCAGAAAGGCGCTGGCGGAGTTCTATTCTGCGCTCAAGCACGACGGCATCCTGATTTTGGATCAACGCAACTACGACGCCATTCTCGATGTCGGGTTCGATTCCAAGCACAAGTACTACTATTGCGGCGAGGACGTCGTGGCCGAGCCTGAGCACATCGACGAGGGGCTCGCCCGGTTCCGCTATTCGTTCCCCGATGGATCGACCTTCAACCTCAACATGTTCCCGCTGCGCCGCTCCGAAGCGCGCCGCCTGATGAAGGAGGTGGGCTTCCAGCGCATCAAGACCTACGGCGATTTCCAGGAGACCTACGAAGACCACGACCCCGATTTCCTCGTTCACGTCGCCGAGAAGACCTATGTCGCAGAATAATCCGAATAATGCCGTCGACCTCGCCGAGGCCTACTACGACAGCGATGACGCGGATGCGTTCTATCGCGAGATCTGGGGCGGCGAGGACATCCACATCGGGCTTTATGATCCGCCCGATCTGGATATCGCCACCGCAAGCCACGCGACCGTCGTCAAACTCGCCGGGATGATCGACGGGCTCAAGGAGACGAGCCGCGTGCTCGACATCGGCGCGGGCTATGGCGGGGCGGCACGCTATCTCGCCAAGACCTATGGCTGCCGCGTCACCTGCCTGAACCTGTCGGACGTGCAGAATGCCTATAATGAAAAGAAGAACCGTGAGCAGGGCCTGAGCTCGCTCATTCGTGTCGTGCACGGCAACTTCGAGGCGCTGCCGTTCCAGTCGGGCGTTTTCGATGTGGTCTGGTCGCAGGACGCGATCCTTCACTCGTCCAACCGGCAGAAGGTTCTTGCCGAGGTGGTGCGCGTGCTGGGTCCGGGAGGCCAATTCGTCTTCACCGACCCGATGCAGGCCGACGACTGCCCGCAGGGCGTGCTGCAACCGATCCTCGACCGTATCCATCTGGCAAGCCTGGGGTCGCCAGCCTTCTACCGCGAGGAGCTGAAGAAGCTCGGCATGGAGGAGAAGGCGTTCGAGCAACTGCTCATTCATCTGCAGCGCCACTACACGCGCGTTGGCGCGGAACTTAAGCAGCGCAGGACCGAAGTCGAGACGCACGCGAGTTCCGACTACGTGGATCGCATGCTGGCTGGGCTTGCCAACTGGGTGAACGGGGCCAAGGCCGGCCACCTCATGTGGGGCATGTTCCACTTCGTCAAGCGCTGAGGCGCAGGCCATACGGCGGCACGGGGGCTCCAAATGCGGGGCTCCCCGTTGCAGGGCGTGCCGCGCGCCACGCGATTGCCGCGGGCGCCATGGAGGGCGACGTGACCAGCGAAACACATCGCGATGACGCAGAAGAGACCGAAGAGTACGTCGTCGGACAGGACAACATCGAGGTTCTGGGCCTCGACATCCACAATCCTGTCTTCGTCATTTCGGCCCTCGTGATTGTCGCGTTCGTTGCGCTGTCCCTGGTTTTTCAAACCGAGGCCAAGGCGTTCTTCGTAGCCCTGCGACCATGGCTGACGACGAATTTCGACTGGCTCTTCCTGCTTACCGGCAATGTGATCGTGGCGACCTGCCTGCTCGTTGCCGTGACACCGCTGGGCCGCGTCCGGCTGGGCGGTGCGGACGCGCGACCCGACTATTCCTATAGCGGCTGGTTTGCCATGCTGTTTGCGGCAGGCATGGGCATCGGCCTCATGTTCTTCGGCGTTCTGGAGCCGATCTATCACCTGCAGAGCCCGCCACTCGGCATCAATGTCGACGACACGGAAACGGCGCGGCGCGTTGCAATGGCAGCGACCATCTTCCACTGGGGCCTCCATCCCTGGGCGATCTATGCGCTGGTGGGCATGGCGCTCGGGCTGTTCGCCTATAATCACAACCTGCCACTGTCGATCCGCTCGGTGTTCTATCCGCTGCTTGGCAACCGGGTGTTCGGCTGGCCCGGTCACGTCATCGACACGCTCGCCGTGTTCGCAACCCTGTTCGGGCTTGCGACTTCGCTGGGCTTCGGCGCCTCGCAGGCGGGCGCGGGGCTGGAATACCTGTTCGACATTCCGGCGACGCTGGGCAACAAGGTGCTTTTGATCATCGCCATCACATCGGTGGCGATCATGTCGGTGGTGGCGGGGCTCGATGCGGGCGTGAAGCGCCTGAGCGAACTCAACATGGTGCTGGCGTTCGCCCTTTTGCTATTTGTCATTCTCGCCGGACCGACGCTCGTAATCCTCAAGACTGCGGCGCAGGCGGCGTACGACTACATCGCCTACCTGCCGTCGCTCAGCTCGTGGAGTGACAGGCCTGATCCGCAATTCCTGCACGACTGGACCAGCTTCTACTGGGCGTGGTGGATCTCCTGGTCACCCTTCGTCGGCATGTTCATCGCGCGCATCTCGCGGGGGCGAACCGTGCGCGAGTTTGTCATCGCAGCCTGTCTCGTGCCGCTGGCGGTTTCCATCATCTGGATGAGCGCGATGGGCGGCACGGCGATCGAGCAGTATGTTTCCGACGGCTATCAGGCGGTGGCGGAGAACGCCACCAACAACACACCGGAGCTGGCGCTCTACAAGATGCTGGAGCCGCTGCCTTACGGCCACATCGCCTCGTTCGTCGGGATCGTCCTGGTCATCGTGTTCTTCGTCACCTCTTCGGATTCAGGCTCTCTCGTGGTGGATACGATCACGGCGGGCGGCAAGCTCGAGGCCCCGGTACCGCAACGCGTGTTCTGGGCCTCGTTCGAAGGACTTGTCGCGATTGCACTGCTGGTCGGCGGCGGATTGCAGGCGCTGCGTGCGGCAGCCATCTCGACGGGGCTGCCGTTCGCGCTGGTGCTGCTGCTCATGTGTGTCAGCCTGATCGTGGGCCTCAGGCGGGAGCTGCGGGCGATGCAGGAGCCCCAGGGCCTGCATCGCTAACCGCAGCGGTTGGGGACGGGCATGGAGCGCAGAGGCCATGCTCATGCGATCTGACCGAAGCGGCCGTTCTGATAATCGAGCATGGCCTGCTTGATCTCGCCAATCGTGTTCATGACGAACGGTCCATGCGCGACAACCGGCTCGCGGATCGGTGCGCCAGCGAGAACCAGCAACTTGGCATCGCCAGCAGCTTCGAGGGTGAATGCGCCGCCCGTCGGTTCCAGCAACGCGGCACCTGACTGGCGAACGATGCTCTCACCATTGATCTCGACCGTTCCCGACAGGACCACGACGGCAACGTTGTGGCCGTCGGGAAGATCAAAGGACGCAAGCTTGCCCGGTGCCAGGCGCACATCCAGTATTTCAATCGGCGTGAAGGTGCGCGCCGGACCGGTGACGCCCGCGTAAGTACCGGCGATGACGCGTGCCGACCCTGCCCCGCCGTCGAGATCGACGACCGGGATATCGGCCTTGTTCAAGGTCTGATAGGCCGGGGGCACATTCTTGTCCCTGGCCGGCAGATTGACCCAGAGCTGCACCATCTCGAGCGTGCCACCGCTGGCGGTGAAGGCCTCGGAATGGAATTCCTCGTGCAGGATGCCCGATGCGGCGGTCATCCACTGCACATCGCCGGCACCGATGACGCCGCCCGCGCCGGTCGAATCGCGATGCGCAACCTCGCCGCTGTAGACGATCGTGACCGTCTCGAAGCCGCGGTGGGGATGCTCGCCGACGCCGCGCGGCTGCCTGGCGGCAGGGAAATCGTGAGGGCCCGCATGATCGAGTAGCAGGAACGGACTGATCTGATCGCCGTGCTCAGCATACGAAAGCAGCGAATGAACCGGAAAGCCATCACCGACCCAATGCGGGCGGGGCGCGGCGAGCGTTCTCGTCACCTGTCTCACATCGACCTCCTTTTCCGGCGCCGTGTGACGCCTGTGGAGGCTCATATGTGGGCACCGGCAGAGAATTAAAGGTCGGCACGATAGAGCCCTGCTTCAGGCGCATGGCACATGTGCGCG
>CAZDNY010000280.1:0-5126 GCA_964506885.1 uncultured Hyphomicrobiaceae bacterium
CGGGCGGACCGGCGCTGGTCGCGCGGCTGCGCGTTCCGGTCCGCGACTACAAGCTTCCCCCGGAAGAGGTGAAATCCGCAGCCAAGCAAATCGCGGCCAGCACACCGGACATCATCGTTCTCTCCATTCACAGCGGCCCGACGACCGAGGTGCTGAGGGAACTGGATTGGCTTGGCGTCAAGGCACCGGCACTCGTGCTTCTAGGCCGGATCGCAGGCATTGCGGCGGCCCTCGAACCCGACGGCTACAAGGGTTCGCTATCCCAGATCGCACGCGAAGGCGTTCCCAATGTCTACAGCGAGCGCCTGCGCCGACGCATCTGGCGCTCACCGAACCAGCAATGGGTCTTCCCGGACCGGATACAGCCCGATACGCCGGGCTGGCAGGACGGCCGCTGCAGGCAGAGCAGCGATCCGCCGCGGGTGCTCTACGATGCGGGCAACAGTCGCGCCGTGGCACGGGGGACGCAATACCGGGACGTTTTGAACCTGATCATCGAAACCGCGCGGACAGCGCCCGATGGTGTTTCCGTTCCTCAATTGCGCAAGCACATCGGCGAGCGGCTGAGAAGCTTCGTGGAGGGGCGGCATGTGCTCAAGGGCTTGTGGCGTGACCTCGCCTTCACAAGGAACCGCACTGCTGCCGACGACACCTTGCTGTTGACCAAGAGCCCGACCGAGCCCGGGATCGTGCTGTCACCCGTCCAGTACCAGCGCATCAACGGGCAGCTCAACGAAGCGCATACACTCTACACCTCGATCGATCTCATCAGCCTGTCGCACATCGACACCAACGACCAGAGCTTCGATGCCGAGTTCTATTTGTCGATCAAGAGCGGCGGCGACCAGCTCGACATCAAAGACATCGACTTCACCAACGCCTATCGCTCACAGGCATCGGGCGGCAAGCTGCTCAACATCCGCGAGATCCATGGCGGCGACGAGAAGGCGAGCTTCCCGCCCGGCGTAAAGCTGTACAAGGTCTCCGGAAAGTTCCTGTTCGAGCCGGAACTGGGTCGCTATCCCTTCGACATGCAGCGCTTCTCGATCTCGTTCCAGCCCAAGAGCACGGCCAAGCCGTTCCTCGTGCAGCCACCCGCCGAGCGCCAACGCATCACGGATCTGTCGGTCGACGGCTGGCGGGTGATCGAGCAATACGTCGGTGCCGACCAGGATATCATTCCGACGATCGGCAGCTCGCTGTCGGAGCGGCGCATCGTCCCGTTCTACAAGTTCAATGCAACCTGGGTCGCCGAGCGCATTTCGATCGACTACTACACGCGGGTCGTCATTCCGCTCGGCTTCATCCTGCTGGTCACCTACTTCTCGGTCTACCTGCCGCATTCGCGCTTCGAGTCGCTGATGGGGATCCAGGTGACCGCGCTGCTGTCCTCGATCGCGCTCTACCTGGCGCTGCCGAAAATCGATACCGACCAGGCAACGCTGTCGGACAAGATCTTTATGATCACCTATGCCGCAGTGAGCATGATGATCGGCCTGTCGATCCTGAAGGACAATCTCAAGGATACGGGCGCGCGGGCGCTGCGTGGCGGGGTCACCGTCGTGCAGCGCGTGGTGTTCCCGGTCGTGGTGTTGTCGGTCATGACGGGCATGATCGTGCTCGGCTACATCCCCGGGCAGGTGTCACTGGCCGAGGCTGTCAGCCGCCTCATGGAAGCGGCACGGACGAACTAGGCGGAAGCTCGCCGAAATATGAGCGCACTTCAGCGAACCGTGCGCCTCGATCCAACGGCAAGATTCGAGAGTGTCAGAACAGGACGTCGGCCGCATCAATGGTCATTGGTGCGTTGGATTCCAAAATAAGCGCGACATCATTGACGCCATCGAAATAGTAGATGGTGACGGTTCCGCCCGCGTTCTGGACGACGTCGAGATCGTCGAGAGAGGCTACCCCGTCCAGATTTGAGAAATCGAGAAGATCGATCCCGTCGCGGAAATCGAGGATCCGGTCGGAACCCGATGAGAACGTGAAGACAAAGGTGTCGGCCCCAGCGCCACCTATCAACGTGTCGTCGCCGGATCCACCATCAATCGTATCCCTGCCACCATCGCCGTAGATCGTATCGTTGCCCTGATCACCGAAGATCGTGTCATCGCCGCCGCCGCCGAAGAACCCGTCGTCGCCGCTGCCACCATAAAGGCGGTCGGCGCCTGCTCCGCCGTTGAGCATGTCGTTGCCGCCATCGCCGAACAGGACGTCGTTGCCACTCTCACCGAAAATGCGGTCATTGCCGCCACCGCCGAAAAAGCCGTCGTCGCCCTTCCCGCCATGCAGTTCGTCGTTGCCGCCGCCACCATTCAAGGTGTCGTCGCCGTCGTCGCCGAAGAGCAGGTCGCTACCGTTTTCGCCGCTGATCCGGTCGTTGCCGTCACCGCCGTAGGCCCTATCATCGCCGTCGCCGCCTGAAATGACATCGACACCGTCGGATCCCAGCAGCGTGTCGTTGCCGCTGGTGCCTTCAATCGTCGAGCCCGCCGGTGCTTCGGCGGTAATCGTATTGTCGATGTAGGTGAGATTTGTCGAGCCTACGTCATCGATGTGCGGCGCGATGTTGTTGCCGATCGTCGTGTTGCTCGTATTTTCAGTCCGGATCGTCGGCGCGGTCGTCGTGCCTTCAGCTTGCGTGATCGTGTTTCCTGTTACCTGTGCAAGGTCGACATGGCTCAGCCAGATGCCCTGCGATGCGCCGATGTCTATGGTGTTGCCGGAAACCGTGAGATCATGAAGTAGGGGCGGCAGCGAACCGTCAGGCTGCGTCAGAGCGCCCTGAATGAAGATGCCCTGGACGGCGTCTCCTTGTCCCTGCGTCAAGGTGTTGTTGGAGATGACGATGTCGAACATCTCTCCATACGACCCATCGTTCCACAGCTGGATCATGTCGGGGTGATCGCCCAGTTCGTAGGCCGGATGGAAATCGGTCAAAGTGTTGCCGTCGACCAGGACGTGGCGCACGTTGGCGAAATTCATGCCGTCGCTGCGAATGTCGACGAACGTGTTGTCAGTGGCCTCCACGAATTCGGAACGACCGACAGACAGCCCGGTTCTGAGATCGTGGAAAGTGTTCCCGTCGAGAGTGATGCTGGTCGAGTCGAGGACCAGAAGCCCCTGGCCGTCGTTCGTATGATTGCCGTCGGCGCTGCCTGAGATTTCTGAATTCAGAACCGAAATATGGTCGGACTTGTCGATGCGGAAGGCAGACGACCAGTCCGGCTCGCCGTCGGCCAGAACGTGGTTGACGGCAATCGCATCGAATGTGAGGTGGCTGGAGTTCTTGATGAACAGCGTGTCAAAGCTGGCCATTGCGTTGGGGTGCTGAGAGGTGATCGTGACGTTTTCGGCGAAGCGATAGCCGTCGATGACCACACTTCCGTAATCGCCGGGCGCCAGTTCTATCGTGTCGCCGGGTGCTGCATTCGCCAATGCCTGAAGCAGTTCGTCGCCGTTCGAAACAACTGTCATCACAATCTCTCACGCCAATGAAACACGCGCAGCACAAGGTGCCGCGGAAAAAAGAGCCGAGCCCGGAGAAATCGCCCACCGGGCTTATTTTTGGCTAACAAAGTACCCAGCAATTTAAATGCCAGTCCTGGGACCGGCTGCGCCGCCGAACCGCCAGCGGTTCACACAAATGCTAAACCATAGCGCCACGCCGGACCAATCCCCCGATGATCCAGCTGAAGTCGGATCGGATCCTGGCTCCATAGCGGGAGGCAATCAAAAACGGGCGGCACCCGGGGGTGCCGCCCGCCAAGTCCACCGTGCGGCAGCGTGGCACCAACCGCACGATGTCCTGGTTACGCAGGTGCCGACAGATCTGGATCAGACAGGCGACACGTGTGACAGTGCACCGAAAGCGCGCCCATGGCCGGTGCGCGCATCGGCATTAGCATCATCACATGCGCGCATATGAGAAGACGCGACCGGAACCGAATCCGTTCCACGCGGCCTTCATGCGCGCTGAAGGTTTTCGCGAAAAATGTGTCCGGCTCAGCCGACGATCTCGTCGAGGCGGAAGTTGAGCGCGATCTCGCGCTCGGCGGAGGCGGGGCTGTCGGAACCGTGGGTGGAGTTTTCACCCTTGGACACGGCGAACTGCTTGCGGATCGTGCCGTCTGCCGCCTGGGCAGGATCGGTCGCGCCCATGACCTCACGGTACTTGGCAATCGCGCCCTCACCCTCGAGCACCTGAAGGACGATGGGACCGGAGGTCATGAAGTCGACCAGTTCGCCGTAGAACGGGCGCTCCTTGTGTTCCTCGTAGAACTTCTCGGCCTGAGCCCGGGTCCAGCGCACGCGCTTCTGGCCGACGATCCGCAGGCCCGCGCCCTCGATCACTGCGTTGATGGCGCCGGTCAAATTGCGGCGGGTGGCGTCGGGCTTGATGATGGAGAACGTGCGCTCGATGGCCATGTCCTGGACTCTCATTTGCTGGATTTTGCTCGATGGATCGCGGCGCCTTATAGCCCCGGGTCCGGATGGCTTCAAGCGCCCGAGGAAGGGAATATCGTGCGCTCATAAGGTTTTCGCCGCGCAATTGCCAGCTTCTTAGGCTCAACAGGTGCTCGAAGGGCCGATCATCAGCCCTTTTGGGGCCGCTTGGACCACAATCCACGACCGCATGTTGTCGGGAACGGCGAAGCGGGCCTGTACGGCTACCTGGAGCGGAATGGTCCCAAGTTCGGGAGGGCGATTGACGCTCAGCCGTGTTCGGCCCAAAAAGCAGATAATTTGGTGCCGGGGCTGCGGGTACAGCGCTGGCCAGACGCGGCAGACCGTGTCATCGAGGGCGTAGATCGAGCGGGAATGGACTGGCGTAGATGACCGAGAACACTGAAGAAACTCTCTGGTACATCGCCCGGGACGGCCAGCAGCATGGGCCGATTTCGGAAACGGAGATGCGGCTGTTCGTCGACAACGGCCATCTCAAACCCACCGATTTGCTGTGGCGTCCGGGCTTTGCCGATTGGCGCGCGGCGAGCGAGGTTTTTCCGCACCCCGGCGGACCATAGAGGATCAGGCTCTGGATCCGGTCGGCCTCGATCGCGCGGCGAAGGAGTTTTCCGGGGCCGAGGACATGATCCTGTCCAAGGATATCCTCGAGGGAG
>CAZDNY010000281.1:0-5095 GCA_964506885.1 uncultured Hyphomicrobiaceae bacterium
CGATCGACCAGCTTCCCAACCTGGAGAAGCCGAAGATCGCCGCGGTCGAGGGCTCCGAAGCGACAATCGAGGCGTTTCGCCGGCTGACGGCGACGTTCTACGGCGCCCTGTCGTTCAAGCTGCCGCCATCGGCCGACGAGCTGCGCGACCTGCAAAAGAAGGCTGTGCAGTCGGTGGAGGCTTCACCGGCGGTGTCGAAGGCGCTCGCGGGCGAACCCGTCGCGGGGCTTGCAAGACGTGATTATATCCCGTTGGCGATTGCCGTATTCGTCGACCTGTGCCTGCTGCTCGTCTCGATGGGACGGCCGATGAACCGCCTGCACGGCCTGGTCCCGAAGATGCGCGCGGCCGAACGCGGGCCGATCATCCAGATCCTGTCACGGTTCAACGAGATCCACCGCGACGACGAGATCCGCCAGAACTTCGAAGTGTTCCGGCACGTGGTGTTCGATTTCCACGGCGCCTACTACGTCGCGGTGCCACTCGATGCTCCCTACAAGCCGGGCGGCGCCTACACGCACAGTACCTCGACCGAGGATATCGAGGATCTCAAGCTCGAGGCACACCTGCTCGCCAACCTGTTCACCAGCTTCGAGAAGGAGAAGATCTTCAGCCGGGTCTACTCGCCGCTGCTGACGACGCGCGCCATCAAGAAGAAGCTGCAGCGCCAGGGCAGCAAGTTCGCCAACGCCGAAGCCTTCCGGGTCTACCGTTTCCGGGATGGCGCGTGGTCGGAGATCATACTGGGTGCCGTGATGGGTGCTGCGCGCCGGGTGGAAGCTGAAAAGAAGAAGCGGCGGCTGGAACAACAGCTTTTTGCCTCGCACGAGCCGGTGCTTCCGGTGGCCAACGACATGACCCAGCCGGTCGTGTCCTCCAGCTCGCAGACGCACGATACGCTCAACTTCCACAAGGCCGCCGAGGCAGAGGACGAGGCCCGGCTTGCTGCTGCGCCCCAGGTTGCAGCCGCATCGGGCGGGCGCGGCGGGGGGTTTTTCGCGCGCCGCGCAGCCGCACGGCAGATGTCGGCGCTGCACGAAGGGGCCGCGGCGCACCGCGCAGACTCAGGCGCGGGCGCAGGCGGGCCAGCCGCAGCCGATCCGGCCGCAGCGGCGCCGGTGACCGATCACGAGATCATCGCCGAGTTCGGACCTTATGCCGCCCGCGCCAGCCGCGAGATCGCCGAGGAGCGCTATCGCGCCGCCCTGCCGACATTGCGCGGCGAAGACGGTGCACTGGAGCGGCCGCGTCCGCGTCGCCGCGAGGGCGCGCGCGCCAAGCTTTCACGGCATGAGGAGAGCGCAAGCGATCTGCCCGCCGGAGAGGTCGTGCTGTTCGCCATTCCAGGTGATGCGGCAGAGGCCGGCCATGGCGCGAAGGCTGCGCCCGCGACTGACCGTACGGAGCAGGCCGATTTGGGCGGTGACAATTCGGCATCGGGTGCGCCGGTTGCATCAGCGCACCGGCCACAGGCCGATGCTGTTACGCTCCAGAGTGCAGCTGCAAAGACGGCCAGCACTTCCAACGCGCCGGAGCGGCGGATCGGGGTGGTACTGCGTCGCGAGACGGCGGAGTTCACGTTGCCCGTGACAGAGGCCTCACTGCCCAACGCCTTCCTCGCCGGTCACCTGGAGGCCCGCGAAGACACCAACGATGCGCTTCCGATGCCGGATGCAACGGGTGGTGAAGTGCTTGCCGTACCGGCACCGGGCACTGCCGCCGAGGCGCTCGAGACAGGCGATGCAGTGGACGTGGTGGAGGTTGTGGATGCCATTCCAGTCCTCGACGACACGCATGACGATGATCCGCCGCCTTTGTTCGAAGAACCCGACATCGACATTCGTATCGACGCCATATCACGAAGGTTCCGTCCGACTGCTGCAGAATAAACATCGCCATTTTCGAGGCTTAGGGAATTTGAACGGTGCTTCGAAACAAATCGGTCGGCAACGCTTGTTTAACGGTCTTGGCGGCACAATGCGCGGGTAGACAAGCAGTGCCCGCCGGTGCGCTCGACCACTGGGTGGCACTCAAGAGGAAATAGACATGCGCTTTAATGCTCTCCCGACAGTTGCCGTGGTCAAGAAGGAAGAGAAGGAAGCCAAGCTCAAAGCCTTTATTGCCGACCATATTGCTCGCATTCGATGTGACGGTCAGACCTCGATGACGGAGCGGACCATGCTCCTCATCGCGCGCTCGCATGAAAGCCCGGTGGTGCGCGCCCTGGCAAGCGCGGTGGCCGATGGCGATGCCAGCGGCATCTCGCTCAAGGCCCTGATCCTAGTTCCCGGCGCTGCTACCGATAGCACCTGGCCGGCAGAGCTTGCCGCTTCGACCGAGTACCGCCTGCTGAGTGACCTCAGGCTGCTCGATGCACACGAACAGCTCTGGCTCGACGACGCTACGGCGTGGGTCGGCGACTGCATGCGACGCGAGCCGTCCAAGCGCGACGCCTACGAGTGCTATGCGCATGGCTGCACCACCACGGCGCAATCGGTCGAAGCCGCCTTCCAGCGGATGTGGGACAAGGGACAGCCGACCCTCATCGAAAGCGACGACAACGCCATCACCACTGGGGAACCGCTCGATCCGCACATGGCGCATGTGGCACCTGCCGATACCCCGGCACCGACAGCCGCAACGCGGCACTGACCTCAAGCCTTCAACAACAATAATAATCTCCCCTCGCCCTGCAAAATGACCGGCCCCACGGGACCGGTCATTTTTTCTTGCGCGGGGGCTCGTGACGGGGCGATGCCCCACGTCCGTTCAGTCCGGCAGGAAGAAGGCGTCGACACGCATGCCGGGCCTCAGCTGTGTCTGGGCGTCCAGATCGATCGTCACCTCGAGCACATCGACGTCGGTAGGACGGCGCGGCCCACGGCCACTCAGGCTGGGCGAGGAGAGCAGCGGCGCGATCTTGGCGACCTTGCCCTTGAACTCCTGGCCGGGGAAGGCAATCGTCTTCACATACGCCTGCTGGCCAACCTTGATCTTCGAGACATCACCCTCGGAAACCTCGGTCTTGACGCGCAGGCTGGAGAGATCACCGAGCACGATCAAGGGAAGCTCCGGCGAGGGGGCGACGATTTCGCCATCCTTGGCGTTCACTTCCAGGACGGTGCCTGCACGGGGCGCGCGAATGCGGGTCTTGTCGAGCAGGGCATCGGCAATGGCAACTTCCGAGCGTGCAGCACTCAACGCCGATTCGATGCGGCTCGGTTCCGCGACATCGGACTTGGCCTGCGCCTTGGCCACAGCGACCCTCTCCTTCCTCAGGCGATCCTGGGCTTCTTCCAGGCGGCGGCGCGCCTCGTCCACATCGCGGTTGTTGACCTCGCCGGCGCGACGCGCCTTGAGCATGGAGTCGAGCTCGATGCGGGCGCCCGTGACGGCACGCTCGGCCTCGTAGACCTTGTCCTCGGCATCGCGCACATCGGAGCGCGACGAGGACAGATTGGCGCTATCGCGTTCGCGGGTGCGCGAGCCGGTCTCGGTCTCGGCGGCGGCCAGCTTGGCGCGGTATTCGGCATCGTCGAGGCGGACCAGGAGTTCGCCTTCCTCGACGGTGTCGTTGACGGCGACGAGCACCTCGGAGATCCGGCCGACCTGCGGGGCGCCGATGCGGATCAGGCCGCCCTTGGGCTCGACGCGTCCCGGCGCGGCGGCAACCCAGCGCGAGGCCGATGATGCCTCGCCGGTCGAACCGGAACCCGGGTTGGCGGCGTCTGCCTTTGCGGCCGTGGTGGACTTGCCACCATCGAACAGTTTCGATCCGCTGACCAGATAGCCGCCGAGGGCCGCGACGGTGAGGGCAAGGGCGGCGAGCACGATCAGCGTCGTCTTGCTCGGGCCTTCGCCGGAGGATTGCGTTTCATTCGGCCCGTTAGGCTGCTGCAGCGACATGGATCTCCCTTTCCTCCATCGAGCCGTCTTCGTTGCGGCGCTGGTCAACGATGCGACCATCCTCAATTCTGATGATCCGGTCGGCATAAGCAAGTGTGCGATGATCGTGGGTGACTGCCAGGACTGCGCGCGAGGGGTCCTTGGCGACTTCGGCGAGCAGGGCCATCACGGCGGCGCCGTTCTCCGAGTCCAGCGCCGCGGTCGGCTCGTCGGCGAGCACGACGGCGGGGGCGCCGGCCAGCGAGCGGGCAATGGCAACACGCTGCTTTTCACCACCCGAGAGCTTCTTGGGGTAGGCGTTGAGGCGGTGGCCGAGGCCGACGGCGCGGAGCGCTGCTTCGGCCTGCTTGACCGCGTTGCCACGGCTGCCGCGGACATCGAGCGCCAGCATGACGTTCTCCAGAGCCGTCAGTGTCGGGAACAGGTTGTAGCCCTGGAAGATGAAGCCCACTTCCTTGCGGCGCAGGTCGGCGAGGCCTTCGGCATTACGGCCCTTGGTCGACTTGCCGTTGATGACCAATTCGCCTTCGGTCGGCGAGAGGATGCAGCCGAGGATCGACAGAAGCGTGGTCTTGCCGGAGCCCGAGGGGCCCATCAGCAGGGTCAGCTCGCCGGGGCGAAGCTGCATATCGACGCCCTTCAGAACCTTGATCTCAGTGTCGCCGGAGCCGAACACCTTGGTGATGCCCCGGGCTTCGAGGATCGGCGGCAGCTCGGCCTTGGCCTGCGCGTCGTTGGCGGCGGGGGTGTTGGTCGGGTTGGTCATGTCACGCTCCTGAAGGGTTGGTGTTCCGTCCGTCTTGATGTCAGGAGTGTGCCTGCCGGCGGAGTTAAGCGCTGTTCCGGGGGAAACAGGGGCGAAAAAAGGTGTGACGCCCGGAAAAATGGGCGGAATTCCATGACTTTAGCGGATTGAGGGGGATTGACTAGGGGGCGGCTGGGATTGCGGTAAAGCGTGTGCGAGGTCGGGTCGTTCAGCTCCGCACCGAAAGCGGACTCGGCGAAGGCGTCGCGAGATGACCCCAAGCGGACAAAATAAGTGGCTGTGAGCGCTGTCAGTTCAGCGTGTTCTTGAAGATCTTTCCGTCCTTCATGATGATAACGAAGTTCTTCTCGGGATCGGCGACGAGATCGAGATTTTCCAGCGGATTGCCGTTGACCAGAATGAGGTCCGCATAGGCGCCCTCCT
>CAZDNY010000282.1:0-5083 GCA_964506885.1 uncultured Hyphomicrobiaceae bacterium
GTGCCGGGACCAGCCGGTGCACGACTTCCTCGGCGCAGGCCACGTGCATGGCGGTGGGGAAGGTGTCGTTGGACGACTGGGACATGTTGACGTGGTCGTTGGGATGGACCGGCTTTTTTGATCCCATCTCGCCGCCCAGCATCTCTATGGCGCGGTTGGAGATCACCTCGTTGGCATTCATGTTGGACTGGGTGCCCGAGCCGGTCTGCCAGACGACGAGCGGGAAGTGCTCATCGAGTTTGCCGTCGATGACCTCCTGAGCGGCCTTGACGATCGTTTCGCCGAGCCTGGTGTCGAGCTTGCCGAGCGCCATGTTGGCTTCCGCCGCGGCGCGTTTGACGATGCCGAGCGCGCGGATGACGGGCTGTGGCTGCTTTTCCCAGCCGATCTTGAAGTTGCCGAGCGAGCGCTCGGCCTGCGCGCCCCAGTAGCGCGTGGCGTCGACCTCGATGGGGCCGAAGGTATCGGTTTCGGTGCGGGTGGATCTGGCTTGGCTCATCGTCGGCCTTCCTCGTCATGGGGCGGGTTGGGTGCGCCAGCGGCGCGCTGCGGGTGAGGTAGCACGCTGGCCGGAGCGCCTCCAGTTGAACGGAAGTCGGCGCCTCACGGTCTGCACCAGATCATGCGTCGTTGCGCACATATGACGTCGGGGAGATTAATTGCTTCTAATTAATGCCATTTTTGGAGTGCCCCTTTTGTCCACCACAGCATGTCGAGTCGGTCGGTGTTTCATGCGTCGCGCAAGGGTGGCATTGGCTGGCGGACGCCGGGGTCCGAAGTGAGTGCCTTTCCGACAGCGCTTTGATGGCATCGGCTCGAGCAACGGGGCGTGCTGCTGGTTCTCTCTCAGGCCGGTCTTGCCTGTTGTCCCATGCGTCTTTTTTCAGTCCGTACCTGCTTCTTGTGCGCGGTGTGAATGGAGGCCTCGTGTCTCCGGTCTTGTTTTCGCCCATGGAACGGAGGATTGCGCCATGGAGCCTAAAATCATTGTCATGATCGTTACCCTTGCCATGCCGAACGGTGACAGTGGCGTGCATGTCAAGCCGATGCCGACGGTGGCGCATTGCGTCAAGGAGGCCAACATCGAAGCTTCCGATCCGTTCGTGGCGCACGTCGAGTGCTCGGAACTGTCAGACGGCAAGCTATTGCTCGACTTCAAGTGGCAGGGTGCGCAGAAGTCGGGTGCCGGGGCGGTCTCCAAGAAACCGGAATTTGCGAGCTGAACAGCACGACGGGCCACGGGCGTGGGTGTGTGCGCCCTGCGGCGCGGTCAAGCGGCTCAGCGCTTGCGGAAGGCGTCGAGACTGACGACGTTGGTGCCGCCACCGACAGCCTCAGCGGCCGGTTCTTTGGCTGCTTCCGCCTCCTCCAGGGCAGGCTCGGTCTTCGAGGCCGCATTGTCTGTCTCGGCGGCGGTCCTTTCGGCGGCCTTGGATGAGCGTTTGGTGGTGCGCTTGCGGGCTGGCGGCGGTCTCAATTTGTCGCCAGGTTCCTCGGCGGCCGCTGGCGAAGGCTTCTCGACACCGTCGATGTCTTCGGCGGAAAACGCGGCAGGGTCGGGGCCGATGTCGGCCGTCTCGAACTGAAGGCCGTAGCGTACGGAGGGATCGACGAACACGCGGATCGCCTGGAAGGGCACAACCAACCGCTCGGGAATGCCGTCGAAGGTGAGGTTCACCTCGAAGCGTTCGTCGGTGACGACGAGGCCCCAGAAGCGGTGCTGCAGCACGATCGTCATCTCGTGCTGGTATTTCTCCTTCAAGCGCCGTGACAGGATCACGCCTGGTGCGCAGGTGTTGAACGAGATGTAGAAGTGGTGTTCGCCGGGCAGGCCGTTGCGTTCGGTTTCCTTGAGGACGGATCTGACGACGCCGCGCATGGCTTCCTGCTGCAAGGCCTCGTAGTCGATCGATGGTCCAGATGTCATCGGCGCCCGCGTTCTTTGCCCGTTGCTCCCGCCTGGAAACGCTTGTTTCCACCTGGTGAGATCTCTGTTTCCGCCCCTCAACGAATGCACCGGCTGACGCCGGTGTTGTCAAGTGGAGGGCTTCTGTTGCCCGGTGCCCTCCGGACCGCGCCTTACCCGGCTAGGAGCAAGGACTTGAGTTTAGGTTTTTCGCACTGCATTACGCAGCGAGAGCAACCTCAGCATGGTTGTCATTGGCAACTATACTGTTCGGTCCGATAACGGTGGAACCATACCGGGCAAAAGCACACCCTTTACACCTTCGTCGATGCTGGTTCGCCCCCATCAGCAACTCACTGGACACCCGTGCGTCCTTCGGGCGCTCTGCCGCTCGGGATTGATCTCCCGTCTGTCGGCCCAATGAGCTGGTGGTGGAGGCGCCGGGTACTGCCCCCGGGTCCGATCGGCTTATTCCGATGGCCATTTATCGCCATATCCGGATCGCTCCGGCACCCTCAATATAGGCCCGGTGGCGATGAAAAAAAAGTGCCACACTGAGGGACAACAGCAACAATCCGGTGTTGAACATCGGCTCGCGGACCGGTGTGCGGCAGGGGGCGAAGCCTTTGGCATCCCGGCAGTCGCCGGGCCGCACTGGCGCAAACGCCGGCAGCGGGCTCCTGCGGCGTTTTTTTTTATCTGATGTGGATCGCGTCCCCGATTCGGGTGATGAGGGGCTAATCGCCTTCGCCTTCGGTCTTGATATGCAGAAGGCGGCCGCAGTGCTTGCAGTGGACGGCGTCGGTGTCGTGCCGCTTCAAGCCGCAGTCCGGGCACTCGAAGGTGACGTGGGGCGGGCGGAAGATGGTCTGGACCAGTCGCAGGAACAGGGCCACGCCGATCAGGAGGATGATGATCGACAGCAGGCGGCCGCTGGTGCCTTCGAGCGTGATGTCGCCGAAGCCGGTCGTGGTGAGGGCCGTCACCGTAAAATAGAGCGCATCGATGTAGTTGGTGATCTTGGGGTTGGTGCGGACCTGGAAAACGTAGACGAGCGCCGTCATCACGAAGACGAAGACCAGCAGGTTGACGACCGACTGGATCACTTCCTCGTTGCGGCGGAAGAAGGAAAACTCGTCGCGCAGATCGGCCAGCATGCGATAGGACCGCAGCAGACGCAGGGCGCGCAGTACGCGCAGGAACAGGAAGCTTTCCAACAGCGTTGGCATCAGCAGCGTGATGATGACGATGATGTCGGCCCAGGTGGTCAACTGGCGCGCCATGCGGGCGCGGTTGGGTGCGATCCAGAAGCGGGCAGCAAGATCGGCGATGATGAAGACGGCAATGATCCCGTCGGCCCAGTAGATCCAAGGCTCGTCGCGCATCAAGGACGAGAAGATGAAAAAGATGATGGTGGCGACGTCGAAGGCGAGAATCGCGAAACGAAAGGTCCGGGCCTTCGCGTCGTAGCCGTGATAGAGGTGGTAGACATCTTGCTTCAAGGCCATGGTGTCTCGCTTCGCGAAGTGCTTGGTTTTCCGGGCTCGGGTGGGCGTCGTCAGGGTGCCCGATTCGCGGGTGATTTGCGGGGGCTGTCCGGTGCGTAACGCTTTATGCGTGTCAATCGCCCCACACCGGAGTGCGGCTCATCGATGATGACGTCGTATTCGGGCACAAACCTTGGTCGTAAACCGTCCCTGGGCATTTTGCCGGGGGCTTGGGGCAAAGGCAGAATTTTTGGAATGGATGGTTCATGACGCTCGGGTCTTCCGCAGGACAGGACGATAGGCGGAAGGCTCGTTATTCCTATCGGATGCGCACGCGATGGCCGTGGTGGAAGGCGGTCATCTACACCGGATTTGCGGTTTTGTCGGCAGTTCTGGCGGCACAAGTGGCCATCCTGGGGTTTGCGACTGCGGGCGTCACTGCGGTCCACTGGCAGGTTCTGAGCGCGCTTGCGGTGAGCCAGGTGGTCAGTACCGCGCTGATCTGGTGGGCGGCCGGGTGGTATGGGGACAAGCGCTATCGGCACCTGGCACTGGACCCGCCGCGGGAGGGTGGGCGCGCCTATTTGCGCGGCTATCTGATCATGCTGGCGGTGTTCGGCGCGATCTCAGCGGCGTTGTGGCTGATCGATCCTGAGCGGGTGCTGGGGGATTTGACCCTCTACGCCGGTCTGGTGCGCTCCGAAGCCTGGTGGCTCGCGGTCCTGGTGATCGTGGTCGGGGCACCCGTCATGGAGGAGGTCATGTTTCGCGGGTTCCTGTTTCCGGCGCTGGCGCGCGGACCGCTCGGGATGGCAGGGGCGGCGGTGACGTCATCGGCCGCCTGGGCCGGGCTGCACGCGGGCTATTCCCTGTTGGGGCTGTTGGAGGTGTTCGCGGTCGGGCTTTATTTCTCCTGGCTTCTGGTGCGGACAGGTAGCCTCAGAGTTCCCATGTTCTGTCATGCCGCCTACAACGCGAGTGCGCTCGTGCTGCTGGTGGCTGTGGATAATTCCGCACAGATTGCGGGTTGAGGTTTCGGGTCCAGAATCGCGCTACACCGGGTTGGGAAACCAATCCGCAGCGGCGCCCGGCGCTGGATGGCCGACATTCACTTCGGATCGCCGTGTTCGCGACAGGCCATGACGGAAATTGACGATGCAGCAATACCTCGATCTCCTGCGTCACGTCCGCGATCATGGGGCGGAGAAACACGACCGGACCGGTACGGGTACGCGCTCGGTGTTCGGCTATCAGATGCGCTTCGATCTGGCGCAGGGCTTCCCCCTGGTGACGACGAAGAAGCTTCACATCAAGTCGATCGTGCACGAGCTCATCTGGTTTCTCGCCGGCGATACCAACATTGCCTATTTGAAGGACAACGGCGTTTCCATCTGGGACGAATGGGCCGATGAGAAGGGAGACCTGGGACCCGTCTACGGCAAACAATGGCGCTCGTGGGCAGCTCCCGACGGGGGCACCATCGATCAGATCAGCCAGGCCGTCGAACTCATCCGCCGCGATCCCGACAGCCGGCGCATCATCGTTTCAGCCTGGAACCCTGCGGACATTCCCGACATGGCGCTGGCGCCGTGCCACTGCCTGTTCCAGTTCTACGTGGCCGACGGCAAACTTTCCTGCCAGCTCTACCAGCGCTCGGCCGACATCTTCCTGGGCGTGCCGTTCAACATCG
>CAZDNY010000283.1:0-5044 GCA_964506885.1 uncultured Hyphomicrobiaceae bacterium
AACGCGCCAGGGCGTCGAAAACCTGGATGACATCCTCGCCGTCGAAGGTCTCGACGGCATCTATGTCGGCCCCGGCGATCTTTCGCTTTCCTATGGCGCAGATCCCTCCATGCGCCCCACCGCCCCCGACGTGGTAGCTGCCATCGCGCGCATCTGTGAGCGCACTGAGGCCGCCGGCCGTATTCCTGCCATCCACACCGATGGGCCGGAAACGGCACGCCAGCGCTATGGCCAGGGTTTTCGCCTCGTAACGCTGCAAAGCGATGTCCGCTACATAGTCAATGGCGCAACCGCAGCCCTCTCGGCGCTGAAGGCGGCATCGGACCCCAAGTAAGCGGCATTGCGTGGCCCGCAAGCTGCTGCAATCACCCGGTAGAGACCGCTAAGCTGTCTGCCTGCCCGCAATCGGATGCGGCCCTCGATCGGCACCGGATGCGAAGCGGATTTCGAAGCGTGACGGTAGGCGCAGGCAACAGCGTATGTCCGGGGGGCGAGCACGGCATGGCGAAAGCAAGAACGACGCGCAGCTATTGGCAACGATCGCGGCGATCCGCGCTGTGGTTCGCGCTGTTCTGGTGTCTCGTTGCGCTCGCCGCGCCTTTGGCCGCTCCGCCCTTCGAGGCGATCTCTGTGATGTCGATCCCGCTGGGCTATTACGCGGGAGCTCAAGGGCTTTTGATCGCGCTTGTCATTGCAGCCTTCCTGTTCGCCTACCGTCAGCGCCGCATCGATGGCGTGTTGCTAAACGGGGCGAGCACGCTTCCCGGAGCAAGCGCGCAGCAACCGCCTGCGCGCAAAGGCGGTCTCGCGGGCATGACAGGCGCGCTGGCGATGGCGGCCGACTGGCTGTCGGGCGCCATGCTGATCGCGTTGGCGGGCGCGCTCTATGCGCTTGGCCATGATGGCCTGTCCTGGCTGATCGGGCTTTTCGCCGGCATTGCGCTCGGCGGCAGCATGATCGGTCCGCATCTGCATCGCGTCCACGCCGGTGGCGTTGTCGATTTCATCACCAAGCGCTTCGGCAGATTTATCGGCGCACTGGCACTGGTAGTCGCTACGCTGGCGGCCAACATGCTGGCCTTTGTGCATGCGCTCGACGTTTTGCAGCCCGGCCTGGGCATTGCGACCGAGGCAGGTGTGCTGGTCGTTGCTGTCACGTTCGCCGCCGCTGCGTTGCGCGCGAGGGGACAAGGCCTCACGCTCGTTCAAGCCATAGCCTATCCACTCATTCTGGCGGTGCTGAGTTTGCCAGTGCTTGTCACGGCGGCAGGCTTCGTGCCGGGCCATTTCACCTACGGCGAGGTCCTCAAGTCCATCGGCGCCACCGAGTTCCGGCTGCTCGAGCAGGAATTGGCGGACCCGGTTACGCTCAAGGTCTTCACCCGGCCATTGACCACGGCAACGGCGATGAGCGGCCTCGTGCTCACCATCTCGCTCGCGCTGGGGCTGGCGGCTATGCCGCATGTGCTGCGCCGGCCGGTCGCCGCCCGCTCGTTCGAAGGCGCACGTCTCATGCCGGCCGCCGCACTGCTGCTGATCCTGGCCGCGGCACTGGCCCTGCCCCCGCTTGCCGCAAAGGCTCGCATGGGTGTGCTGAGTTTTGCCGGCGAGAATGTCGCCACGCTGCCGCAAGCCTTGCTCGACATGGGCGCGCGCAGGCTCGTTGAGGTCTGCGGTAAGCCGGCCCTCTCTCAGGACACGGTCGCCGCCGCCTGCGCCGCCACGGCCGATCCATCACCGCGGCTGCGCCTCGATGATATCGTCATCCCCCGCGACCGCGCCCTGTTCGCGGCGCCGGTGCTGGCCGGCCTCCCCTCGGCGGTCGCATCACTGATGGCCGTTATCGCCGCTTTGGCAGCCCTGCTTGCCGCTGCATGGTTCGGAGCGACACTGGCTGCCGCCGCCCGGTCCGACACAACCGACTCGCCCGCCCGTGCCAGCGGCAAGATTGCCGCCGCCATCCTGACAGCTGTCGCAGCATCAGCGGCTGCGCTTGTCGTTCTTTCGCGTACCGCCGATGTCATGACGCTGCTGGCCTGGGGGCTGGGCATTTCCGCTGCCGGGCTTGCGCCGGTGCTGTTCGCCGGCATCTGGTCGCTGCGCGCCAATGCGCTGGGCGCGGCGATGGGCATGCTCGCCGGTGTCGGCCTCACGCTCTACTACGTCATCGCCACGCGCTATTTCGCACCCGCCTTCTATGAACTCTGGCCGACCCTGTCTTCGGCCGGTTACGGCGCCATTGCCGATTTCGAAGCCGCCAAGGAAGCGCTCACCGCCGCCACCTCTGCAGTCGACAAGCAGGCCGCTCGGCTCGCCTACAACGACAGTGCGCGCGCAGTCGCCAACTGGTGGGGCCTGCGCGATGTGGCAGCAGGCGCATTGGGAGCTGCCGCAGCGTTTGCTGTGCTCGTCGTTGTCTCGCTTCTCACCCCACGGCCCTCGGCGCCCCAGATCGTGAGCCTCATCGCCCGCATGCGGGGCTTGTCGCCGCGTGTATGATGGTTGCCCATGAGTGATTCTGCGGGCGATGCAACCTTATACGACCTCGCCGTCATCGGTGGCGGCATCAACGGCTGCGGCATCGCCGCCGACGCCGCCGGGCGCGGCCTCAAGGTAATACTGATCGAGCAGGCCGACCTCGCCAGCGGCACGTCTTCGGCAAGCTCCAAGCTGATCCACGGCGGCCTGCGCTATCTCGAGCAGTATGCTTTCCGCCTCGTCAAGGAATCGCTGGAAGAGCGCGAGGTGCTGCTGGCCAACGCACCGCACATCGTCTGGCCATTGCGCTTCATCGTCCCGCATGTGCCCGGCATGCGCGCGCGGCCTTTGATCCGCGCCGGCCTGTTCCTCTACGATCATCTGGCCAGGCGCCGTCGCATTCCCGCGTCGAGCCTCGTCCACATGGCGCACGATCCAGCCGCCCGGCCATTGGCACCGCATCTCAAGAGCGCCTTTGCTTATTGGGACTGCTGGGTCGACGATGCCCGCCTCGTCGTACTGGTCGCGAAACTCGCCGCCAACCACGGCGCCAGGATCAGAACACGCACGCGCCTCGTTTCGGCAACTGCCGGCCCCGCGCATTGGCGTCTGACGATTGCCGATGCCGGCCTCGGGGCCGCGCATCCCAACCCGTCCGGCGAGCAGGTCCGCGCGCGCATTCTCGTCAACGCCGCCGGACCCTGGGCGGGAACGCTCGCACACGCCGCCATTCGCCGCGGCAATCAGGCGACCGAGGTCCCGGTGCGTCTGGTCAAGGGCAGCCACATCGTCGTACCGCGCATCCCCGGTGCTGACAGCGCCTATCTGCTGCAGGCGCCGGACCGGCGCGTCGTCTTCCTTTTGCCTTTTGCCGAACGCTTCACTTTGATCGGGACGACGGACGTCCCCTATGACGGCGATCCCGCTGACGTCACGATTTCACCCGACGAGGAACGCTACCTGCTGAAGGTCGCCAACGCTTCCCTGGCAAGCCCGCTCTCCAGCGCCGATATAGTCTGGCGCTATTCGGGCGTTCGCCCGCTTTTCGACGATCAAAGCGACAATCCCTCGGCTGTAACGCGCGACTACAAGCTGGCGCTCGATGCGCCCGCGGACGGCCCGCCCCTGCTCACCGTCGTCGGCGGTAAGGTGACGACCTATCGCCGTCTTGCCGAGGCCGCCATGCAACTCATCGCTCCCCATGTCGGCACGTCGCTTGCGCCTGCGTGGACCGCAACAGCTCCGCTCCCTGGCGGCGCCATGCCCGATGCCGACTTCGCTGCGTTCGCGCAGGCCTTCATGAGCTGCTACCCGCAGATGCCCGCACCCGTGTTGATGCCGCTGCTGCGTCGCTATGGAGCCAATGCGGCCGATGTCCTGGCTGATGCCCGGACCGTCGCCGACCTGGGCGAGGATCTGGGCGGCGGCCTCAGTCGGCGCGAAGTGGTCTATTTGCGCGACAACGAATGGGCCAGGACGCCTGAAGATATTCTCTGGCGCCGCACCAAGGCGGGCCTCGACATTCCGCCCGAACGGCAAGCGGAAGCGAGCGAGCGCATTGCCCGCTGCCTGTCGTCATAGCCGCTGAAGGTCCCGCAAGGCGTATCTTGCAGCCCTCCGTTTGCGCCGCTTGTCGAGGGGCCGGCAAGCAACCCCATGAAAAAGTGTTGCAAAATGGCGTCGCGCTTAACGGCGGCTTAACGAAATGGGCCGACAGTGGACGTCGGTCCTCGTTCCGCGTCCCCCGTCACCGTCATTTTTCGATCGTCGACAAGGCAGACCGCAAGGTGCGACTGGAATCCGCTCATACCCTCCAACGGCTTGCACGCCGATCCCTGCGCCGGCAGGGTATCGCCGCGATGCATACGTTGGCGCGGATCGATCCCAAATCGGTCGAGCGCTCGACCGCCATCGGCATCGCGCTGTTCGCCGCCAGTTCCATCGCGCTCCAGGGTTTCGTTGTCGCCCAGGGCAGCTTCTCGGGCAAGACGAGTGGAGGCGCCCAGGCGGCGATCGTGCCCACCGGCGCTGCGATCACGGGCAGTGCCGATTCACCCTCCTCACGCGATCGAGCCAATGCGCGAGGCCATAGCGCCGACCCCGCTGCGCGTCGCTCCGACCGGCTCGCGGACTTTTCCGCAGCGCTGCGCGCAGATCAGCGCGCGCTCCCCAGGATTGCCAGCCTTGTCCCGGCCGACACCATCATCCCCAAGCCGGTGACGCCGGCCGACCTCGGCCTGCGCGTGTCGACGTTCGGGCCCGGCAGCATGAAGGGCCGCGACGATACCAGCGGCATCGCCTTGACGTCGCGCCTGACCTCGCAGACGAACTCCACCTTGCCCAAGCCGACGCGCGTCGCGTTTGCCGGCGCTCCCGGCAATGTCGGCCCTGCGGTCGGCGACTTCAGCACGGTCGTGAAAGCCGCTCCGCCCCCCGCTCGCGCACCCTCGGCCGCCAGAGCAACCAGCCGTTCGCGTGCGCGTAACGAGATCGTGCAGAAAGTGCACTTCCAGGATCATACGCCCGAGCGCTGCCTGCCCAATGATCTCATGAATGTCATCTACGA
>CAZDNY010000284.1:0-1164 GCA_964506885.1 uncultured Hyphomicrobiaceae bacterium
GGGTTCGGCACAGGTTGCCATTGGCTCACTTGCTGACCAAGGGCTTGCTCTCCGTGCCCTTGGAGTTGTTTGCATGCTGCGACGCGACCGGGGCTCCAGCCTGCGTGGATGACGATGCATTGCCAGCCGACTTCTTGGCTGCCTGACCGGTCGTTGGCACGTCGATCAGGGCGACTGAATCCATCACCAGACCATCCTCGGCGGCCTTGAGGGCGCTGTTGGCCTCGTAGTACTTCCTTTCTCCGAGAAGCGACTTGGCCACCTTGAGATGGTCGGTGGTCGCCTTCAACGGAAGCATCAGTCGCGTGAAGTTGACGTCGATTTCGGCCAGCTTGAGTTGTTCGACGGCCTTTTGCCCTTCGCCTGCCTTGAGGTGCGCGTTGGCCTGGGCAACGTGCTGCTTCTTCTGGTCGCTCAGTGTGTAATTGTCGGCGACGTCGATCAGCGCATCGACAGGGATCCACTCATCCGCGCCTTTGGAAGCTCCCGTACGGCCGACGTATGACATCGCGTCCTTCTGCGCCTTGCCGATATCCTCAAGGGCCTGGTCGACTTTTTTCGTTGCGGTGTCGGGAGAAGCGTCAAAGATGGCGATGCGCGCTGCCCTGACATCGCGAACCGTGCTGAAGCCGTCGTCAGAAAGCTTCATCATCTTATTGTAGTCGTCCTTGGATTGCTTGCTGGTCGCCTGTGCGGGCTCGCTCGCCTGCTTGGCAAGGACGACGGCGGGCGCCACCAGCATCGACGTACCTAGAAGGGCGGCAACGAGTGCGCGTTTCATGGTTCAGTTCCTTTCTTTCGGATCTTGGTCGGCGCCAAAAAAAGATGCGGGCGCCACGTTGTCGGAAGCACCTCGTTGACGGGTTGCGCCTCCGGCACGCTGACCAATATCGCAACGGCAATGCCAAGCTTTGGCGTTTCGAATAACGGTCTGTAGTTTCGATATAAACGCGATCCGCCTGCGAGGTCTGACCATGACTCGCAGCGTCCTTCTGGCGGAAATCCACCGACGCCGCGGTGGATACGGTGGCGCTGACCGCCGGGCGCATCGGGACTGCGCCGGTGGTTGAAATCAACCAATCTGATCGCCACACTAAGTATAAGCGGTAGAAATGCGCCGTAATTTCAAACGCATCGGGCTCGGCATGCGACTTGCGAATATAC
>CAZDNY010000284.1:1174-5021 GCA_964506885.1 uncultured Hyphomicrobiaceae bacterium
CCCGACGCCGCTCGTGCCGGGCCAGTCGTACCAGGTGGCCTTCGCCGAGGACGCAGCATGACACTGATGTGGGGACCAAAAGGCATGCCCGCTTTGCGATCGACCTTTGTCAGACCCCTCATCATGGTTTCTGGGATTGCCGGTGCTGCCGCACTCGTCGCTTTGCTTCTTCTGGTGGTCAATTCACACCAAGCGCTGCGGCGAATTGAGCCTGCCGCGGAGCATGTTCGTCATCTGGAGCTGTTGAACGAAGCCGCACGCGATGCGCAGCAGCTGTTCATCAATCACGAGGCCGAGCGTCGCATGCCAACTGCTAAGGATATCGAGGCCATCCGCCGGAAGCTTTCGCTCCTGATCGGCCAGGATCACCACTTGGCGGCAGAAAGCCCGACACGTCTGAGAGCAGCACGGGATGCGCTGGACGGATTTGCCGACGATCCGCACGCAGCACTACTGGCATCACTAGCCGAGATCCGCGCTGTCATCCTGGAGGAGACCAAGGCGCAGACCGCGCTCATTCGAAAAATGCGTGGAGATTGGCAGAACGAATATCGCATCGCGATTGGCACGTTCCTCGGCCTTCCCGCACTCGCAATTTTGGCGCTTGCCGTCTTGCGCCGGCAGATTCTGGGTTCTCTCGATCGAGTCTCCGGTCTCATGGAGCAACTCGCCAACCGGTCGTTCGTGCCAACGCCTGTCGAAGGCGCAGACTCCGATCTCAGGCCGGTGCTCGTGAGCTATAACAGCCTTGTCGAGCGTCTTGCGAAGGCTGAATCCGAAAACAACCGACGTCAGGCGCAGCTCGAGGAACAGGTGCGTGCAGCAACGCACACATTGCTGCGCCAGGGTCGGGAACTATCGGAAGCCGATCGGCTTGCGGCGGTTGGCGAGGCATCGGCACGCATCGCTCACGAACTGCGCAACCCGCTTGCCGGGCTGGAACTCGGATTGAAGAACCTGAGTGCGGACTGCAGCTCCTACCGCCGTGGTGCCGATGCTTCCATCCAAGCGAGGTTCGGCCCCATGATATCGGAGTTGCAGCGCATGTCACGGCTTCTGAACCAGCTTCTCGACCAGGGCAGGCGGACCCCTGAAGCGGCCTCGCGGATCAATGTCGGAAGGGAAACGAAAGAGACCGCTGCTCTTGCGAGGTATCAGACAGCCACCGGCATAAAGATCGAAGTAGACGTGGATGATCACATCTACTGCGATGTGCCGCGAGATGCATTTCGCCAGATCCTTTTCAATCTTATTCTCAATGCCACACAGGCAATCGGGGAGGCGCCCGGCGTGGTGGATGTCAGCGCGCGGCGAAAGGCCGATCGCTTGTCGCTCGCAATTCGCGATTCAGGCCCAGGCTTTCCTGAAGACGTACTCTTGACCGGACCGCGCATGTTCTTGACGCGCCGATCAGGTGGATCCGGACTCGGTCTCGCGACCGTGCGCCGCCTGGTGGAGCAAATGGGAGGTGAAATGAAGCTGTCGAATGCGCCGACAAGCGGCGCCATCGTTGAAATATCGATCCCCTGCGGTGGAAACCATGCCTGACCAGATGCTGATTATCGAGGACGAGGCTCTGCTCGGCACCGAGCTGGTTCGTCATTTCAGGCGAAACCACTGGGATGCATCACTTGCGGCGTCGATCGGCGAAGCGGAGGAACGGCTGGACAGCGTCGCGAGTGAACCCTTGCTTGTCATATCCGATCTCAATCTCCCCGACGGCAACGGATTGGATCTGCTGGAACGCGTCCGAAAGTCCCACCGCCACGTCGGCGAGTGGATCTTCCTGACCGGATATGGCGAAGCGCCTGACGCGGTGCGAGCAATGAGGCTCGGCGCTTTCGATTTCCTGACAAAGCCAGCCGACATGGAGCGGCTCGATCTGATTGTCGCGGGCGCCGCCCGTAGCTCCCGCGCGCAACTGCGCCTCGCGCGAGAGGCCAGAACAACCAGCCGGAAGTATCAGCCTCAATCGTTCCAGGGAAAGAGCGCGGCGGCCCAAGGCGTGCGCGACATGCTGCATCGATTGGCCGGGCTTCCGTTTTCCGGCGTGATCATCGGTGGCGAGACAGGCACCGGGAAAGGATTGACCGCTCGCATCCTGCATCACACATCGCCACGAGCAGCGGCGCCGTTTGTCGAGGTCAACTGCGCCGCACTTCCGCGTGAGCTGCTGGAGTCGGAACTGTTCGGCCATGAAGCCGGAGCCTTCACTGGGGCTAAAGGTCGCCACCTCGGCCTACTCGAGCAGGCCTCAGGCGGGACTTTATTCCTAGACGAAATCGCCGAGATGGACATGTCCCTGCAACCGAAGCTGCTCAAGGCGATCGAAGACAAAGTGATACGGCGCGTCGGTGGGGAAAAGGAGATCCGCACCGACGTGCAGATCATAGCCGCGACCAATCGCGACCTGGGCGAGGAGATGCGCCAGAGCCGCTTTCGCCAAGACCTCTATCACCGGCTGTCCGTCTTCGAAATCAGTCTGCCCGCCCTGCGCCAGCGACCAGAAGATATAGAAGACATGGTTTTTTCGATGATTCAGGAATTCAACGTGCTTGCGAACAAGAAGGTCCGACACGTGCCCGAGAAGATCTGGTCGGTGCTTGCCGCCTATAGCTGGCCGGGCAACGTGCGTGAACTAAGAAACGTCATCGAGCGCGCCGTGCTGCTTTCGACAGGCAGCGAGCTTCCTCTGGAATGGCTGCAGCTGCGCAACGATCGTAATGGACCGGCTCTCGCGTCTAATGGTGCCGATACGGACTGGGTACATCTGCCGCTGGATGGCTCGATGGCACTTGACGACATGGACAGGTTCATCATCGAGACGGCATTGAAACGGAGCGACTACAACGTGATGGCAACGGCGCGGGCGCTTGGAACGACGCGCGAAACGTTGCGCTACCGGGTGCAAAAATACGGATTGCTGCGGGAAAAGCAGCGGACAGCAGATTAGGAGCTTGGGCAACTTCGGGCCGAAGATCGAAATCGCCAGCAGGGAGAGCAAGAACAGTTCGCCATGTACATCTGGACCTCCCTGTCTCAGCAGATGCCGGCCTATCTCCAAGACTTCGGCGTCTTTGTCCTCTTCGCCGTCATCATGTTCGAAGCCGGCGGCCTGCCTGTGCCCGGCGAAACAGCTCTCATCACAGCAGCCGCATTGACGTCGGCGGGCAAGCTGAATCTCTTGCACGTCGCGGCGGCCGCCATCGCAGGCGCTATCGTCGGCGACAACATCGGCTATGCGATAGGGCGCTATGCAGGGCGCGATGCCGTAGTGCAGCTGTTTGCACGTTTCGGCGTCAGCCGGGACAAGCTCGACCATGCGGAAGCGAGGTTGCGCAGACATGGCATGCCCCTTGTCGCCGCGGCTCGCTTCTTCCCGGTTCTCAGGCAGGTGGGCGGCATCGGCGCTGGCACGATTGGCATGACGTGGCTGCGCTTCCTCGCTGCGAATACGACCGGGGCGGTCTGTTGGGTCGGCTTCTGGCTGTCTGCCGTCCGTGTCTTCGAGAGTGGCATCGCTACGCAACTCATGGCGTGGAGCGGTTCGCGAGGGCACCGACTGCTTCTGATATGTTCCACGCTCGTCTTCCTTCTCGTCGTCGCGATGTTGGTCACGGAGATCCGGCGTCGACGGCGCGGTGGATAGCAGCCATCGCCGGGCGGCTCATTTGAACCACGCGACCGGAATTGGATTTGGCTCTGCCTTTGATTGCCATTGCACCTCAAGATCTTAATGCTTTGGCACGCAGCGTGCTCCTTATGCAGTGACCGCGGCGCCACGCATCGAGGCCCGCAGCTTCCAGCACCAGCAAATAGGAGCGCATGCTATGACCGATGTCCACGC
>CAZDNY010000285.1:0-5019 GCA_964506885.1 uncultured Hyphomicrobiaceae bacterium
TCCACCGCGTCTTCGTGCCCTTCCACGCGCCCGACCCAGCTCTCCGCGAACGCTTGAAGTCCGTTGTCCTGCCACGCATTGATCCACGACAGCGTGTAAGCACCGATCGATTCGAGAAATTCGCTGCGTGTCGCCTCGCCCGCGCCCTCTTCCACAAGCGAGGTGCGCTCATGAGCATTGCCCGGCTCGTCCACACCGGCTTCCGGCGCAAGCTGGATTTCGCACGCCACCACCAGCCAGTCCGGCACGTCGTCCGCCCCGCTTGGAGCACACGCGAAGCGGAATCGCCCCACGACCCCGCCGTTGACCAGCAGCGTCAGAGGCCACCGCACGAGAACCGACGTTTTCGGTGGCATCAGCGCACCCAGCGCTTCGATCACCGCAAGTTGGAACAACGGCAGCATCTGCAGCGCCGTGCGGTATGCCACCTCCGGCTCCAGCACCAGTGCCAGCTCCACCCGCGAAGTATTTCGCGCATAGACGACGTCGGCAGCGCCGTATTCCCCCGAGGCCGCACCGCTGCAGGCCGCCTCGAATGCGCTTTGCGGCGCCTTGATGCCATACCCCGTCAACAACGGCGCAAAGCGTGGCTCCTCGACATGCATCAGCGTCGTTCACTCACACGAGCTTGATCTCTTGCTCGATACGATGATCGAGATCGGTGCCATCCGCAGTCAATGTCATGCGCAGCGTGATCGACTGGCGCCCGGCCGCTGCTGCCGCATGGGCCACGCGCTCGATCTCGCGCTGCGAGGTCACACCGACCTGTTTGAGGAATTTGCGCAGCGCCATATTCAGCTGATCTTCATCCATGGATAGGGTTCCTTGTTACACATTGGCAGGATCCGGTGCGTTGGTGTGCTGCTAGTGTTCCCTCTGAGCCATGAGGAACACTAGAGCGGCCGGTGTTAGCGCATCATGTCTTGCAAAAATCAAAGTCGCACGTTGCTGTCGACCGTAAAGCTGTCGCGCGCGCTGTTCGGAACAATGCTGAGGCCCAACGCTGCAATGACGCTGATAGCGACCAGCACAACGATGCTCAATAGAAATGCTTTCATGGCTTGGCGTCCTTGTCTGCCGAAGCCCCCCGCCCTGTCGCCTGGGAGGCCTCCTTGTCATCATGCTTCGCGCCAGCGTCTCCTGATTGAGGCGCCGATTGCGCGCCCTCCGGCTCACTGGCCACTTTCAGGAACGCGATGAGTGCATCGCGTTGCGCCGTATCGGTCATCTTCTGCAGCGGCATCTTCGAGCCCGGCGTGAATTTGTCGGGGCCGAGCTCGAACAGCTTCGACACGGTCTCCTCGGTCCAGATGATATCGAGATCCTTCAATTCCGGCGAATAGGGATATCCGGGCAGACTTGCGATGCGCCGGCCGAAGATCTTGTAGAGCGTGGGCCCCGCGCGGTTCTTGCCATCCGGCTTCAGCGTATGACAGACGCTACACTTGCGAGCGAACTGCAGCGCGCCCTGCGCCACCGGATCGTCCGGATCACCCGACACCTGGAAACGGCGCGGGAACGGGCTATCGACGGTTTCGAAGGACGCACGCGGCCGGATCTGCCAGCGCGTCGCGAAATCATCGAGGCCGCCGTAGTACAGCGCCGTCGCTCCGGGCGCGAACGCCACCGCCCATACCGGCCCGAACGGATTTTGATAGCTCTCGATCTCGGCCCAGTCCGCGAGCCGCACCACCCGCACGCTACCGTCACCCGCGCCGACCGCAAGCAATCCGGGTTTGTCGACCACCGCAACCGACAGCACCGGCCGCTCGAATGTGAAAAGCTCCTTTTCCACTGTACCTGTCGTGCCATCGACGACAAGCACGTCGCCGTTGAGTGAGCCTGTCACGAGCCGCTCCGAACCTGGCAGGCGCACCAGCACGTTGAGCCCCCAGCCATGCTTGTAGAGGGGACGCACGAGGCTACCGTCGGCGCGCTGGAAGAGCCGCAGCGTCCCGTCATAGCCGGCCGTGTAGACGCTTGCGCCATCTTGCGAGAATTGCGCGGCGTTGACCGGTCCACCGTGTCCTTGCAGAACGGGTCCCGCGCCGAGCGACGACAGATCCCACAAACGCGCCGTACGGTCCCAGCTCGACGTCACTGCGAACCGCCCGTCACGGGAGACGGCGACATGATTGATCTTCGCCGTATGGCCTTCGAAGCGATGCACACGATCGCCGGTATTCATGTCCCAGACGTAGAGCGCACCGTCATCCCCCGCCGCCAGCACGCGTGTCGAGCCAGGAACGAACGCAACCGCGTTGACCGCTCCGCCATGAGCGTCGAATCGATTGAGGACCTTCGGCGTCTCCTCCGAGACATCCCAGATCATCTGCGCGTAATCGACGCCGCTCGGAGCGGCGTCGTTGCCGACGACGCATAATCGAAGCTGCCGGTGGCCACGCGCTGCGTATCCGGGTCGACTGCGATGGCCTTGATCGGCCCGCCGTGCCCGACCAGGTTACCGCTTTTTTGTGCTTGCTGGCTCTTGAGCGCCTCGCGTGTTTCCGCACGTTCGACCGGAGCCACATCGCTCTTGCCCGCAGGCCCGGAGGTGCCGCTCGCCGCATGCGGCGGTTGGGCATCGGCGGCCGCGACGCTCAACCCGCCGCCACCCGACCCGCCGAACACGATCGCAGCGCCGAGCAGTAACACTGCTGCCCGGCGTCGCAAGCGGCCGTCATGCCTACTCGGCCGGTTGAATACGCGCATCTGATCCACGCGGGGCAACGCGATCCTTCTCCATTTCTTCTTCGACCCACAGGCTGTGGTGCTCTTTGGCCCAGTTGAGATCGACCTCACCCGATCCCATAGCATCGAAAGCGCCCTCCATGCCGATGGTCCCGATGTAGATGTGCCCTAGGATCACGCACAACAACCCCAACGCCACCACCGAGTGCCACGTCACCGCGTATTGCATCTCCTGGATCGGCGTCAGCGTCGTCGGCAGATTGAAACCGAACATGTTCAGGAACGCAAAGGTCTTTGCGAACATGGAAAATTCGAACGGCAACAGCAGCGAGAGACCCGACAGGGACAGCGAAACACCGCCCAGCATCATGAGCCAGAACAATATCTTCTGGCCCGCATTGAACTTGCGCGCCGGCGGATGCGAGTGCTTCGACAACAGTCCGCCCGCCTGCGACAGCCAGACCACGTCGTGCCGGTTGGGGAAGTTGTGGCGCACCCACAGGACGAAGCTGAGCACCAGCCCCACCATGAACGCGAACGCGACATAGGCGTGGATCCACTTCGCACCCATTGCAAAGCTGGCAAACGCGCTCTTCCCCATCAGCGGCAGCAGGATATCTCGGCCGTAAAGTGCGACGAGACCTGTCACGGCCTGCAGCAGAAACGACACCGCCATCAGCCAGTGCGACATGCGCTCCAGCGTGTTGAAGCGCGTAATCGTCACGCCTGCCGGCCCGCTCTCGATCCGCACCTTGCCGCGCACGAGATAGAATACGGCGAGTGCCGCCAGCATGGCCGCCAGCGCATATCCGCCCCACTGCGGCAGCGCCGTGCGCCGGAACTCGGTCCACTCAGCACCTTCCGCCTGCACGAGAATGCCCGACTTGCGGTCTGGTATCGAAACCGTCCCTTGCACGCCCTCACGCAGCTTCGTCCACAGCTCGATGTCATAGTTGCCGACACCTCGAGGCGTCGTCATCGGTCTCTCGGCTGAAGGCGCCGCAGTCCCGACCGCATCGGCCGGCGGGCGCACGCTGGGATTGTCCTGCGCTCGCGCGTCTCGGGACATACCCAGGCCGGCGAGGAACACGCCCACCAGCAGCGCAAGCAATATCGGTAATCTGGCCGTCGGACATAACCCTGCCGCTACGCAATTGGTCATCCTGACCCCTCCCTTGTTGGCCGCATCTGCCACCCCACGGCGCCGGGGTTACCTGGCGATCGGCTATTGATTTTGTTCATTTCGGTCATTCAACGGCGACACCCCCGGAGGGCAAGGCGACTGCATCAGGTAGCGCGTCGGGCGTCGAACGAACGCCATTCTGAGTTGGCTCCCACAGCATGTTCAGCCGAAGTGCATGCGGTTCGGCGTGAAAAACATGCGCAAGAACAAGACAGCATGTTTAGCCGAAGTGTGAGCGGTCAGGCCGTCAAAAACATGCTCAAATTCAAGTGAGCATGCTGAGTCCAAGCGTCAGCCGGTCACGCTGAAACTTGGCGAAAACACAAAGGCTGGCCTGCGTTCGCGTTTCCGCCGGAGGCAGACGCACTCTAGTGTCCCGTCTCCGAAGTTCGCCTCCTCACCGCCGCAACCACCTTAGCGAACGTCGGAGACAGAAAGGACACTAGAATCACAGAGTTGCTCGTGTGATTCAGATTCAGAAGTTCGCAAGGAACCTAGCCGCAGGTGGTGGCGAACTTCTGAAGCATCACACTAGCGTTGCAGATTGCCGCGTTGCCGCAACTGATCACGCTGCGCTTCCGTGAGTGTTTCACCAATCGGTCCCGGATAGCGGGCATTGACGTCGTCACTGCCCGCATCCGTCCCGACCTGTTTCTTAGGACCAAGCGGGTTGTCGCAACCACCAAGCGCGACCGGAATGACCATCACGGACACCGCGAATACTGTCATCAACGCGTTGCGAATGATCACCGTCTGTCTTCCTTTCTGAGTGCTGCGGTCAAGGAGCCGAAGCAATTTATGTCAGCACTTCGCCACGCTGCGCAAGTCTGGCGCACCATGCGAGCAAGGGGCAGCCGAAGCCGCCCCTTGTTCACGCGCTGGCCAGTCCAGCTTCGCTCATTGCCAGATCCGTAGGGATCAGCCCTGCGGACCGGGATAGGCCTTACCCCAGCCCCAGGCACCCGAACCGAAGCCACGGGCCACGACGCGCTCGCGATAGATGTTGGAGACGATGTCGCCGTCGCCGGCGAGCAACGCCTTTGTCGAGCACATCTCCGCACACAAGGGCAGCTTGCCCTCGGCGAGACGGTTGCGGCCGTACTTCTTGAACTCGATATCCGAGTTGGCCTGCTCAGGCCCGCCGG
>CAZDNY010000286.1:0-5012 GCA_964506885.1 uncultured Hyphomicrobiaceae bacterium
CAGGACCTGGACAACGACCGGTGAATATCGGGCTTCCACGGACGTGGCCGATCGGCGAAGCCTGCGCGGCGGCAGCCCCGGCAAAGCCCGATGCGGTATGACAAGTTTGCACGATAATTGGATGAGAAGAAAATCCGGCAGCTTCGAGGCCCAATTTCCATTGCCCCGCCAAGGCGGCGCATTGAGCGTGGGGTGGCTCGGAAAGCTGACAGACCGCTACCGGGACGAGCTCGAAGGCCCAGCCTGGCACCTGGGTCCCATTCGGGTCACCTCGTGTCAGCCCGGACCTCTAGCCGTCTTTTGATTGTGGTGTGGGTTCACCGACGTTTGAGGAATCGCTGATTTCCCCTGCCTTGATGATGATCGGTTCCTCGATCAGGTGGGGCTTCAGGGGCGATTTGGGTACGATCTGAGACGGCTGCCGTTCCAGTTCCTCCGGCGTTGCCGCGCGCCAGCCCCGGCGGCCGGGAACCTTATTGATGGCGATCGGATAAATAGTGACCTGGTCGGGCTCGAAACTCATCCTCAAGAAGTGCTTGTAGTTGCGTATACCGAGCGCGCCGAAGGCGTCACCGCAGTGCATGTTGAAGAGCGTCGAAGTCAGCGTCCAATAGATTCCCATGATGAGAGCGCCGACGAAGCCGCCCAGAAGGATCGAGATCACGGCATAAGTGGTCAGCACGACAGCGGTGTTGAGCCAGGCCGGCACTTGCGTCTCTACCCCCACGACGCCCATTCCCACAGCATGTATTCCCAATGCTGCAATCAGCGCGCTTGGCAGGAAGGCGATGAGGTTGACAACGAGCAGCGCCGTCAGATGCATGAGAAAGTGCACGGTGCCAAGGATGAAACGGCCAAGCCAGCCCAGGAATCCTGCGCCCAGTTCGACGTAGTAGATCAACCCGGCCCACAGCCCCAGCAGCATGAAGAAGAAGAACGGACTGTTTTGTGCTGCACTCAAGACGCGATCCGGACTGATCACGCTCCAGAACGTCGCGGACAATAGCGCCAGCGCTTCGGCTCCATCCGTGGGTTTGATCTGGCTCAGACCCGTCACGTCGAGTTTGGGTGCCGACACCTGGAATACCCAGGAATAGAGGAAATAGATGGCGCCGACGAGCAGCGCGAAACGTCGGTTGCGGAAAGGCAGCGCCAGGTTCTTGAGCGCGAGCAGCCGGCTCAGTGCCTTGCTCGGGTAAATGCGCGGGGTGTGGTAGCTGTATCGCACGAGGTTGAAGGCATCCTTGGCGAGCGAATGGCGCTTCATGGGATGCGATGAAGCAGACGCGCCCCTTGCCTGTCCCCCGTTGGTTGCCGAAAGTGGGTAGTCCTCGATCGAAAAATCGATGTGGTCGCTCTCCTTGACGACTTCACGCTCCATCCGGTTGAACGACATGGGGTCCTTGGTGTCAGCGACACGTATTTCGCTGGCTGTTTTCTCGGCCCAGTGAAGATCGAGTTCGTTCTTGAGCTGGTGTGTGGCGTGAGCGAAAGCGCCGCCGCCGCCGGACGTGATGAACTGGATGCCCAGCTTCGGATTTGTGTACCTGCTGTAGTGGTGCCAGTCGCCTGCCAGGACGGCGCAGATCTTTGCGCCCTTCTTGCGCGCGAGCATGCTGATCTCGTGCAGGTTATCGTAGTTCTGATGATGCCAGCTCGGCTCGGCCAGGCAGATGATGATCTTGTCACCCGGGCGCGTATGGTCGCTCACGATATCGAAGTAGTCGCGCTGCGGATCGTCGAGTTCGCCCTCCAGCTGAATGTCCGGGCCCCAGATCCACCAGTCGTGCGGCAGCTTTATCGCGAAGTAACTGCGGTGCTGATGGCAACGCCAGCCCCCGATCTGCCGCCCTATGCCGCCGGAGATCCGCACGCGAGCGGACGTGAACAGACTCGTGAATGCATTCAATCCGTCGTACCAGTCGTGGTTGCCGGGAATCGCAAAAAGCTTGCGGGTCGGCACGTCGGTCGTGAACGCCCAACTATAGGGATCGACGAGGCGTGCCTGATATTCCTGGGTCGTTGCCTGCGGGTAGGCCTGATCGCCGCCCATGATCAGGATCTGGCCCGCGGGAAGCTCATGCCTGACTTCACCTTCGGCGGTTCCCTCGACCTCAAGACTCTTGCCCGCCATGAGGTAGGCCATTGCATATGTCGCCTCGACGCCATCACCAAGGTCGGCGATATAGTCGACCCATACGCGGCCTGCGTGATCCGTGCTCAACCGCTTTGCCGGGTTCGTCGTGTAGGGATCGCTATAGTCATAGCGGCCGACAAGCTCCGCCTCGGAGGCGACTTGGTCAGATACGGCCTGCATCAAGCGCTGATCGGCATATTGCCCGATGGTCCCGGAAATGATGTCGCGAATACCGATCCTGACAAGAAGGCCCGGATCGAACCAGTCGACCATCTGCGGCAACTGCTTGGCTCGAAGTCGCGCAATGATCTGATCGCCAAGCCGATCGGTCTCCCCGGCTGGCGCGGGGTGGCCCAGCAGTTCGTTGACGATCGTGCGCTCGAAACCAGCCACCGCGACAGCTATGTCGGGGTTTAGAAGCTCTTCGACAATCTTGATGAGGAATGCTGCTTGGGGGCCGCGCAGAACGGAGTCCACTGCGAGCTTGACCGCGCTTCTTTCATTCACGCCTGCGGGCAGAGCTATCAGCGGAATATGGGCCATACGCCTGGTGATGAGCGTGGTGAGGTACTCGGCGATCGGGTCGAGACTCAGGGGCGAAAGGGAAGCGTCGTGCCGGTGTGCGCGCTTGCTCGGTGCGATCGGGGCTTTCGGCCACACACGCGTCAGTGCCGCGATGGGGTCACGGATCGTGTCTATGGGGACCTCCAGGTGCTCGGCCCATAGTGCACAGCGCAGGTCATGCGCAAAACGACAAACCTTCTCCGTAATTCCCGCCATACGGGTTTCGACGAGATCCTCATCGACAATGCCGATCTGCAGCTCAGTGTCATTCGTCAAGCTGCGCGCGTTGAAATTGGCCGAGCCGATTGATGCGTAGCAATCGTCGACAATCACCACCTTGGAGTGCACGTAGACCTGCTCTCCATCTTCGCGCTCGATGTGAAACATCTTGAACCGGTCACCACCGGCCTTTTGCAGACGATCCACGACCTGATGGCGCAGGCGTTTGGCGATCGGTGCCAGGCCGGGCGCATCGTAGTCACGCGCGACGACCATCAGCACGTGAACGCCGCGCTGCAGCGCCTGCTCCAGCTTATCGACCAGCGAACAGGGCCAGACATACTGGTCCTCGACATATATGTAGTGGTGCGCACGGCTGATGGCCCTCTCGTGGGCACGCGCCACGCTCATCTCACCGGTGCCGCCGGCGCGCGGGAACATTCCAGCCGGCAGCGTGACGTTGACCTGAACGGCCTGCTTGCCGGCGGGCGGACATTCGGGTGGCGGATCCTCGATCGGCGTACCGGAGCGGAATGCGCGTAACAGCGGATCATGATTTGCGGGCCGCTCGTCGTTCCAACGCTCCCGAAAGACATCATAGATCTGGGCGACCGCAGGACCTTGCAGGCGCGCCTGGACGTCGTGCCAACCGGGCTGGCTCGGCGTGTGCGTTTCGATCAAACCAGCTTCGACGACGTCGCGCTGACGCTCGCCGCAAGCGTCGTGTGCCGGCCGGTCCCAGCGGTCGAGACAGATATCGATGCCGCCGACGTAGGCAACGTCGCGATCGCTTCGCTTTGACAGGGCCAATACGAATTTCTGGTGATGGGCGGAGGCCGGCACTGGCGCCAGCCGGCTGTCGAGTATGACTTCGCCTCCAGCCGAGCTGACGGCACGGGCAAACTCGTAATTGTCGCGCGCATGCCAGAAACGAAACGGCCCTGGCACCTGGGTTCCGGGCACGTTGAACAGCAACGCCTTGACACTGCAGCCGCGATGCGCCGCCGCGGTGACGGCAGCGATTATATTTTGTCCCAGCAGCTTGCCTTCCGACAATATCGGATTGAGCAACTGACCGTTCGACATGCGCCAACCGGCGATCAGCAAGGCCCGGTCGCACATGTTGATCGTGCGGTGGAGATCGGCCATGTAGCCCATGCCGTCGATCAAGGAGGTGACAGAATTGCCGCGCGTGAAGGCGGGTGTACGCCGCGTTTCGTCTGCGCCCAAGAACCAGTACTCGGGATCTACAATCGCCATCCATCCGCCTCCGGAAATCTACAAGTGCGGGCACATCGGGCCGCGCAACACTCAGCCCCCCCGTCAGGCACTCGCTCAGGAGCACCTGCCGTTAACTCGGCCGGCTTCAAATTTGCCGATGCCCTGTTCTCGATGGAAGTCTGCGTCTCTGATCCCGACGGCCTTGTGAACGATTTCATCCGATGTGGTGCACTTGGGTATCCCTTGCCGCTGGAGCGCGCATGGCGGGAAGCTGGCATGCCCGTTTTCAATCGCCGCCACCGCATGCACGATCAATTCGTCTACGCCGCATTTGCTTCGATGGGACACGCCTTCAACGGGCTCAACAGACAAGGCGCTGCGCGCATCGACTCAAAAATCCGTTGGCCGATCGTTGCCTGGGCGGAACGACTGCAATGGCCGGCAGAAGCTCATGAGCGACAACAGGCGTAAGCGGGGCGGGAGTGGAACGTGGCTCGACGGTATCAGAACCGGAAGTGGCGGCGAATACACCGTTGCCGGATGAGAGTGGTGATCCCTCTCAAAAGCCAAGCCCCCGATCGCTGTCCCAAAATGATTGTTTTCGCCAGTGTAGAGTCGAGCCGTCTGTTTCGAGTGGAGCTGGGAGCCGCCTGGTGAGGATTGCCAGCCTTGCATGAATTCTTGGACTCATTTCTAGGCAGACCGACACTCATGGTCGGGCAAATGAAGCCTCCTGTACGACAACCGCGCTTCGTCCCTCTGATCTGGCATGCGTTTGCAACGGGGATCTGATTTCAAGCGATATCGATCGACAGACGTGGCGAATTGAAGAACAGCTCAAGTTGAGCCGCCAGCTCACATCCGCATGGAA
>CAZDNY010000287.1:0-5000 GCA_964506885.1 uncultured Hyphomicrobiaceae bacterium
CGTCCTGTTCTAACCCTTATCCCGCACCCCGAGCGTCCGCAGGCGTAGTGCGTTCAAGCGAATGAAGCCCGCCGCATCCTTCTGGTCGTAGGCGCCGCGGTCGTCCTCGAAGGTGACGAGGTCCATGTTGTAAAGCGACTTGTCGCTCTTGCGGCCGATGATGATGACGTTGCCCTTGTAAAGCTTGGCCCGCACCTCGCCCTCGACGTTCTCCGGCGATTTGTCGATCAGCGCCTGCAGCATCTCGCGCTCTGGCGAGAACCAGAAGCCGTTGTAGACGAGCTCCGCATAACGCGGCATCAGGTCGTCCTTCAGATGCGCCGCGCCGCGGTCGAGCGTGAGGCTTTCCATTGCGCGGTGTGCGGCGAGCAGGATGGTGCCACCGGGCGTCTCGTAGACGCCACGCGACTTCATGCCGACGAAACGGTTCTCGACGAGGTCGACGCGGCCGATGCCGTTGTCACGGCCCAGATCGTTGAGCGCAGCCAGCAGCGTCGCCGGGCTCATCGCCTTGCCGTTGAGGCTGACGGCATCGCCCTTCTTGAAGCCGATGGTGATGATGGTCGGCTCATCCGGAGCGTCTTCCGGCGCGATCGTGCGCATGTAGACGTATGGCGGCGGCTCCTCGTTCGGATCCTCAAGCACCTTGCCTTCCGATGAGGAATGCAAAAGGTTCGCGTCGACCGAGAACGGCGCCTCGCCACGCTTGTCTTTGGCCACTGGGATCTGGTGCGCTTCCGCGAAGGCGATCAGGTCCTCGCGGCTCTTGAAGGCCCACTCGCGCCACGGTGCGATGATCTTGATCGACGGCTCCAGCGCGTAATAGCCCAGCTCGAAACGCACCTCGTCGTTGCCCTTGCCGGTCGCGCCGTGACACACCGCGTCCGCGCCTGTTTCCCGTGCGATCTCGATCTGACGCTTGGCGATCAGCGGCCGCGCGATCGACGTACCGAGCAGATAGACGCCCTCGTAGAGCGCATTGGCCCGCATCATCGGGTAGACGTAGTCAGCAACAAATTCCTCGCGCAGATCCTCGATGAAGATGTGCTCCTTGGGGATGCCCATCATCTCCGCCTTCTTGCGCGCCGGCTCCAGCTCCTCGCCCTGGCCGAGATCGGCGGTGAAGGTCACCACTTCGCAGCCGTAGGTCTCCTGCAGCCATTTCAGGATGATCGAGGTGTCGAGGCCGCCCGAGTAGGCGAGGACGACCTTCTTGATAGCGGGCTTGGCTTGGGACATGGGATGGGCCTTGCGTGTTGGAGGCTGATGGCGCGGAGCGCAAAACGGCTCGGCACTATAGGCAGACGCGCTGCTATCGCAAGAGCCCCGATCAGCGCCGAGCGCACTGTACGCCCTGACGAAAGACCAATGCGATCATGGTTTTGACGGCATCTGCCGCTGGCGATGGATGGCGCTGTTCCGGCGCCGGCAGTCAACGGGCGGGCTGGGGGCTCTTTGTTCGCCACCATGACACCTCCCCCCCTTTCATCAGGCGACTGTCTTTCCGATCAGGCAACTGCTATAGAAGGCGCCGGCATCAGCGTATGGAGGTTCTTGCCGTGTTCATGATGAAACGATCGGGTGCGCTGGCACTGGCTGTTGTTCTCGCGTGTGTCGCCTTCGCCCCCGTTGCAGTGGCGCAGAAGGCGCCGGACGCAAACGCCAAGCCGGCGGCCAAGGCAAAAGCACCATCCCCGTGCAAGGGGCTTGAGCAGGGCGCCTGCACCAAGATGGGTGAGACATGCTCCTGGATCGATGCCACCACGCGTAAGGATGGCAAGCAGGTCAAGGCGTATTGCCGCAAGAAGGCGGGCTTCGCCGCCAAGACGACCAAGGCCGCGCCCGTCAAGAAGGCCGCCGTCCCCAAGAAGGCTGCGCCGGCCAAAGCCGCGGCACCTGCCGCTGAGCCTGCCAAGCCAGCCGAACCCGCAAAAAAGACTGCTGAAAAGAAAACGACCAAGAAGGTCGCAAAGCCGCCTGCCGCTGCCGCCAATTGATCGCGCGGCTCGCAAGGGCGCATTCAGCACGGACGCAAGAAAAAAAGCCACGCCGGATCAGGCGTGGCCCTTGTCGTTTGCTGCCCGAAAGGCTGGAGCGCGTTCGCATGCCAACCCGAAAAGAGCGCTTCAATAGCCTTCAGGTTTGGCCGGAACCATCCCGCTCCCCCTCCCGACCACCCACGGCAGCAGACTTGGGGTGGTCGGGAGGGGGAGCGGGCCGGTGGTGCCAATCCGCCTGAGGCGGAAATGATCTAGAGCGTCCTGGGAAACGACGACAGCGCCGTCATGAAGGGCACGAACGCGCCCAGACCCAGTGGCATCAGCGCCGCCATCGTCGGCCCGGATTGGATCCGCACCTGCGCGCTTGCGTGCCCGCCATCCGAGCGGTAGCTGGAAAAGCCTTCCTCGACCGCGTCGCCCGCCGCCTTGACCGCGTCCATTGCAGCCATGTTGGCTTGCGCCAGCGGATAAGCGACGGAACGCGAAACGCCCATGCCCATCATCGCGAACGCCATCGGCCAGGCGACAGGATTACCCTGCAGCGGCCACGCGTTCATCCATACGGCAAACGGGTTGAAAGCCGGCAGGCTTGCCGCGGCAGTCGGTCCGAACGATTGGCCGGACCCGGGTGCGACCAGCGTCCAGGGCGCAAACGCGAATGGATTGAACGGGGCGGCAGTTCCGGCCCTCGGCTGGTCGGGATGCCGGTACCAGGATTTCGGCTGGGAGGCCCCTCCCATCATGGTATCGACCGCTTGCGCCCACATCCCCAGCATCTGCCCCGTCAGGTCGACGTAGGCCGCAACGGCAGCCGTCGCATAGCCGGTGGCCGCCTCCATTGAAGAGACTGCGATCCGCTGAGAGAGGTCATTCTGCCTGGACATTTCGATCGGTCCTGTTCGACCCGCCGCGTCGGCGCGCAAAGAAATAAGAAAAAAAGAATAGCACGTTTTTTGCGGCGCAACAAGAATGCTGCGACGCAAAATGCGCATCGCAGCCCGCTGTAGCCTTCGAAAATCAGGTTTTGGCCGGCTTGGCCTGTCCGCTTGCGGGCACCGAACCGGCAACCCTGAGCCGGGGCCTCACCTGCAGTTTGGGTCCGGTCGAAGGCACCGAAGTCATCGGCGGCGTAAAGCCCGCGTCAGGTTCCGGTCCGGCCGGAGCCGGTGGTTTCTTCGCCGTCGCGGTCCGTGACGCGTCGGTGTCGGCAACTGCTTTGGCATCTGCCTTATCGCGGCCGCCACCTTCCGCCGCCGCCGTCGTGCTGACCGCAACCTCCCGCACGGTGTCCGCGGGCCGGGCGGTGGGCGTCTTAGGCACGGCCTGGCCGGTCGGTGGCTGCGCCGCGCGTTGCTGGATCAACGCCTCGCGCCGTTCCTGTGCCGCTGCCGATAGGCGAGTGGATGCCGCGCGATCGTCCGGTGCCTCGGCCCGCTTTGCCGCAGCGGTTGGCGCACCCTCTCCAGTGGCTTCCGCGTCGGCAACCCGCAAGCGCGCGGGCAGGCGCCGCCGCCCCGCATGGCGCCCCGCAAACATCCAGTAGACCAGCCCGCTGACCGCTCCAGAGGTCATGAAGGCGATCAGTGCGTAGTTGTTGAGGATGGTTGGCTGGGTGGCGTTCTCAGAGGCGTATTGCGCGACAAATCCGCCGAGCGATACGATCATTCCGATCGTCGCGTAATAGGTCCAGTCGCGCACGTGCTGCCACTCCGCGACCAGAATCGCGATCAACGCAAACCCGGCGCTGAAGATCGCTGAGTGCGTTGCCGCGCGAAGCACGAGAATGCCCATTTCGAGCACGCGCTCAGCGCGCGCGGCCTGCTCCATCGCAACGAGTTCGGAGAGCGGCAGCACAAACAGAACCTGGCTGACCGCGAAGGCCAGCATCGCGGCAACAAAGCCGGTCAGGGTTCGCAATAGGCGGCGCACGATCTTCCCTTGGCGTTTTGGACCCGCTGTCGCAGGCATATCAGAAGTTTAGCGGCTCGGGCTTGATCGCGACAACCATAAGCGCGGGTTTCTGTGGGCCGCTGTGGGAAACGAGCCTCACGCGTTCCGGCCCGCCAGCAGCCAGTAGATGAAACCGCCTGCAAATCCCGCCGTCGCGAACACCTGCCATACGGCTGAGGGCAGCGCAGCGATACCCCCGGTCTCTCCGTATCTTGCCAGCAAAGGCACGGCCACCAGCGCCAGTCCTCCCCCCAGCACGTAGTAGAGCATTGACCGGATCCGGGCCACTTCGCCGATGATGACGACGGCCAGCGCGGGGATCAGCGTCAGGCCGGAGACCAGCAGATGCCCCTGCAGGACGAGGTCGATGATTTTGTTGAGCGGATCGCCCTCCTCCCAGCGGCCCTGTGTCGCCTGGGTTATGCGTTCCAGTCCGAGCGTGACCAGGACCAGCATGCCGACGAGGCCCGCAATCAGCGCTGCAACCGGAATGAGAATGAGCCGGCCAAGCGTGCGCCAGACCATCGCCGTCAGCCCCCCGCGCCTTCGCCGCCTTCGCGTCCGGCATCGTCGCTGGGTGCATGTGTGCCGTCGTCACTGTCCCGCTCGGCGCGCCTGGACGAGGCCCTGAGCTTCTCGCTTTCCGATTTGAGCTGACCGCAGGCCGCCAGGATGTCGCGTCCGCGCGGTGTGCGCACCGGGCTCGCGTAGCCCGCCCGATTGACGACGTCGGCAAACGCCTCGATCGCCTCCCAGTCCGAGCATTCGTAGGCAGACCCCGGCCATGGGTTGAACGGAATGAGATTGATCTTGGCGGGGATGCCCTTGAGCAGTTGGACAAGCGCCTTGGCATCCGCAACCGAGTCGTTGACGCCCTTCAGCATCACATATTCGAACGTGATGCGCCGCGCGTTGGAAAGTCCGGGATAGTTGCCACAGGCCTCCATCAGCTGCGCGATCGGATAACGCTTGTTGATGGGGACGAGTACGTTGCGCAATTCGTCGGTGACGGCGTGCAGCGAAATGGCCAGCATCGTGCCGGCTTCCTCC
>CAZDNY010000288.1:0-4996 GCA_964506885.1 uncultured Hyphomicrobiaceae bacterium
ATCCAGAAGAAGCTCGCCGACATGATGAGCGAGATCGCACTCGGCTTGCAGGGCTGTCTCAGGCTCGGGCAGATGAAGGACGAGGGGATTGCGGCGCCGGAACTCACCTCGGTCGTCAAGCGCAACTCGTGCGGCAAGGCGCTGGAGATCGCGCGCACTGCCCGCGACATGCTCGGCGCCAACGGCGTTTCCGACGAATTCGACGTCATGCGCCACATGGTGAATCTGGAAGCCGTCAACACTTACGAAGGAACGCACGATGTGCATGCGCTGATTCTCGGTCGCGCGATCACCGGCATTCAGGCGTTTACCAGCTGAACGGCTCGTCGCGCCCGCTCACGGCGTTACGGCAGCGGGCTCGAGATCGATCGGCGTAGGGTTGACCGGCGTCAGCGCGCGGTCCCAGTCGCGCCAGCCGTCGGTGCCCTCGGGAAACCAGTAGAGTCGTGTGTAGCCCAGTTCGGCCGCGCGCTTCATCGCGTTCCACGACATCCAGCAGTCCGCATGGCAGAACAGGATCAGGGGATGTGCTGGGTTGCCCCCCGAAAGCTTCTCCAGGTTGCTCCGGAAAAACCGCGCCACCGTCTCGTCGATCCTGCCGCGTCCGACCTCGGGCAGCCACACGGCGCCTGGCAGGCTCGAATGCGGCTTGGCGTTCCGCCAGCGTCCGGTCTTTGGGTCGTACCCCAGCCCGGTGATCGGCGAGACGTCGACCAGCACTGCCTTGTCTTCCGCCACCAGCCGGTCGACTTCCGGGATCCAGACGCGCTTTCCCGCCGGCGGCGCCTCCGGCACGGCTGCCTGATACCGCTCGGTGCGAAAGCCGGTATTGGGATCGAGATGATCGTAGGCCGGCGCCTCGCCAGCGCGCACCGCCCCCAGTCCCGCCAGCATCAACGGCGCGATCGCCGCGACCCGGCCGATGCGGCGCAAGCCGCGGTGCGATAGCCGACGTGAGGTCGCCTGCATCATGGTTTCGGCTTGATCGCCACGCCCCAGGGATACCGGCCCACCGTGACGGACTTGACCGCCTGCAGCTTGTTGACGTCGATGAAGGTCACGTCGTTCGAAACACCGTTGGTGGTGATCAGCTTATCCTCCTCCGGCGTCAGTGCCAGATGCCAGACGCGCTGGCCGACCAGGATGTACTTGATGACTTCAAGCTTTTCGGTGTCGATCACGGCGACGCGGTTCGACGGGCCGAGCGCCACGAACGCGCGCTTGTCGTCGCGTGTCAGCTTGAGGCCGACCGGCTGGATCAGGTCGGCACGCACACCCTGGATCTGGAACGAGATCGTCTTTTTGATCTTGCGGGTCGCCATGTCGATGACAGCGAGCGTGCCGCCGATCTCCGACGTCACCCACAGATATTTGCCGTCGTGCGTGAACTCGGCGTGCCGCGGGCGCTGGTCCACCAGAATGTTGTCGGTGACCTCTAGCGTCTTCGTATCGATGAAGTGCGCCATGTTGGTCGTTTCTGACGTGGTCACGGCAATTGCGTTGTCCGGCGACACGGCCATACCTTCAGGCTCGATGCCGACATCCACCTGACCGATCACCCGGCGGCTCTCCAGATCGATGACCGTGGTGACCGCGTTGTCTTCGTTCGCGATGTAAAGCCGCGTATTGTCGGGCGAGACGGCGAACTGCTCGGGATCCTCGCCCGATGGCAGATCATAAAGGTGTTTGTCGGTCGCCGCGTCGTAGACCTGCACGGCATCGCTGTCGCTGGCGCACACGAAGAACAGCTTGTGATCGCGCGAGAATGTTATGCCTCGCGGTCTTTGGCCCACCTCGAACGTGCGCACGACGCTCATCGTCTCGGTGTCGATCACCGAAATCGTGTTGTCCTTTTCATTGGAGACATAGGCCTCGTAGGCCTGCACGGCGCCAGGCGAGCCGAGGGCGGCGATGAAGACCAGCATCCTGATCTGGGTCAGCATCGTAGACACAACATTCCTTCTTGCCGGAGCGGGCGGCGCTGCACTGCCTGTCGTGGATGCCGATCCATCCTCGATAAGATGCTAAGCGCAGCGCTTAAGGCACCAAACTGTACTATGGTACAATGTAACAATTAACGCTGATGGCGCAACGCCCATTCAAGCCAGGAAGCCGCCCGCGCATGGCCATATTCGCCAATAGATGCGCCGCCGATTGCAGTGCCCGTCAGGTGCAAATGCTCATACGTATGCACTATTTGGCAATGTTGTAGAAAGCCGGCACTCGACTATCCTGTCACAAAATAACAATGACGATCCCTGTCTGGAAACGCGGAGTGCTTTGATGGTCCCTATTCGCATCTTGACCGCGGCCTGCCTAGTTGGCGCCTGTCTTGCGGCCACAGTCGCGAAGGTTCAGGCGCACGGTGACGTGCAGCCGCAGCCAATCGACACCACCGGCCTGGAGCCGCTGGGCGAGGAATGGCGCGAAACCAATCCCTACACCGGCAACGAACTCGCCATCTCGATCGGCTCGTCCGGCTACAATCAGAACTGCGCGCGCTGCCATGGCCTGGAAGCCATTTCCGGTGGCCTTGCACCCGACTTGCGCTATCTCGAAAAAGGCCCGACCGGCGACGAGTGGTTCATGGAGCGCATCCGCCGCGGCGCCACCATCAATGGCGTCACCAAGATGCCCGCCTTCGAAGGCGTCATCAGCCAGGAAGCCATGTGGGCGATCCGCGCTTACATCGAATCCAAACACGACGACAGCTGAGCAGGGCGGCGCGTGTCAACCATGCGCAAGCACGGGTCCCCCGGCACGCGTCACTTGCGGGCGAGGCTCCTTGCGGGCCTCGCTCCTATTGTTTGTGGCCTCGTGGCAATCGCACAATTTGCCATTCTAGGTGCCGCTCCGGCGGCAGCGCGTCCACTGGATGATGTCACCGCGAGCGGCGTTCTGCGGGTCATTGTGTACGATGATTTCGCCCCGTTCTCCTGGACCGACACCGACGGCAGCGTGAAGGGCATCGACGCCGACATCGCCCGCGCCATCGCCGCCAAGATGAATTTGAAAGCCGACGTCATCGCCCGCATAGCCGGCGAGGAAGTCGATGATGATCTGCGCTCCAACATCTGGCAGGGGCCGCGCACCGGCGGCCACGTCGGCGATTTCATGATGCACGTGCCGATGGAGAAGGAGTTCATCGCCCGCAACAATCTGGTCGGCATTTCCAACGCCTACCATCACGAACAGGTCGTGCTCGCGGTGCATCCCGACATGGTCGACCCGGCTGAGGGCCTGAAGGCATTCGCCAAGGCCAAGCTCGCTGTTCAGTTCGCATCCGCCGCGCATTACTACGTGATGTTTGCCGACGATGAAGCCTACAAGCTGAACGTCAATCCCTATCGCTTCGTCAAGGACGCGACCGAGAGCTTCCTGGCGCGTGAGAATGCCGGCGTCATCGGCCCGCGCTCCGAGATCGAGGCTCGCCTCGGCGACAAGCGCGACAAGGTGGTCTTCGTCGAGCCGAAGTTTGACACAGAGCTTCGTATGGCCTGGACCATCGGGACGGCGGTCAAGCACGACAGCCGCGATACCGGCTACGCGATAGGCAAGGTTCTGCGCGAGATGGAGGCATCCGGCGAACTTGCTGCGATTTTCGCCAAATACGGCGTCACCCGCGTTGCCCCTCCCGTTCCCTGACGTTAAGGCCGCTCAGACAGGTTTGTTTGCACCGATTTGGCCTGAACCGTCCGCATCGTGCTATATTGGGCATTCGAATAGACTGCACGCAAACCAGGGCCACGGACATGACACGCATTGACCAAGCATCACGCGCGAAATCCTCGCCGCGCGCGCACCACGCCCAGCGTGCCGGTTTGCCGACCCGGCTGGCCATCTGCGCACTGGGCGCGATCGCCGTTGCCGGCAGCTTGCTTGTACAGATCCCCGCAGCCGTCGCCGCTGCTGCTGACGATCCGTTGAAGTCGGTCATGTGGACCGAGATGAAGGAGCAGTTTTTCGGTGAAGCGCCGGTCGTCTTCGATGAGCGCGTCAAGGTTTCGGTGCCGCGCGTCGTCGAGAACCAGGCGCAGGTGCCGGTAACGGCCGACGCCCGCGCACTCAAGGACGTCAGGAAGCTCGTCGTGTTTGCCGATCTCAATCCCATCCAGCACGTCGCAACACTGGCGCTGGCCAAGGCCGACCCTTTCATCGCCTTGCGCATGAAGGTCGAGCAGGCAACGCCGGTGCGCGCCGCGGCACTGACCGGCGATGGCGTCTGGCATGTCGGCTCCGTCTTCCTTGATGCAGCGGGTGGCGGCTGCTCTGCGCCCGCCATGGCCCGCCAGGACGCCGACTGGTCGGAGACGGTCGGGCATGCACAAGGCAGGCTCTACCGCGAGCTGGATGGCACGGTGCGCGCGCGCTTCCGCGTTCGCCATCCCATGGACACCGGCCTGGCCCGCGACAACACCCCGTCCTACTTCATCGAGAAGCTCGACTTCCGCACGCAGTCCGGGGAGCAACTGGCGACGCTGGAGCTTCGCGAGCCTGTCAGCGAGGATCCGACGCTGACCGTTCTCGTGCGCCTGCCGCTTCAGGATCCCGGGCTGACCATCTTCGGCCGCGACAACCAGGGTGAGACCTATCGTTCGGTCATTCCGGCCGCTTGGCGGCAAAGTGCCATCACGCCTGCACCAAACGCGAGGGCGCCCGCGCAATGAGCACGTGGACGAGGCGGGCCGCCGTGAGTGCGGGCAGTTCAACGCATCCGGACGATATCTCGCGACGCGATGCTCTGCTCAGATTGAGCGCCGTCGCAGCCATGCCGGTGATCGCCGGCGCCTTCGATATCGCTGCGGCCGCACCCCTCACCTATTCTTTGAAACCGGTCAGGATCGGTGAAGGCATCTGGGTGCTGTATGGCGTGCCCGAACCGATCGATCGCTCCAACGGCGGCGCCATCGCCAACATCACGATCTTCGATACGCGTGAAGGTGCGGTCATCGTCGACACCGGGCCGTCAAAGCGTTATGGCACGGCGCTCGCCGAC
>CAZDNY010000289.1:0-4985 GCA_964506885.1 uncultured Hyphomicrobiaceae bacterium
CATATTTGGGGCGGTCGGGAGGGGGAGCGGGCCGGTGGTGCCAATCCGCCGGAGGCGGAAATGATCTAGCCAATCGTATTGAAGATGGCGGCCGATCGTATTCGCCAGATCAGGCCGCAGACTTGCGCACCCGCTCGGTCCGCCACGCCTGCGGCGCCGCTGCGATGTAGCCCAGCGCCGGAGCCCCATCGCTGGCACTCAGCGTTGTCGGATCGCGACTCCAGCTGCGCGCGATCTGCATTACCTGTTCCTGTGTCGGCGACATCAGGATTTCGGACCCCGCATCACCGTGGCGCCCTTTGACCCCGCGGAATTCGAAAAGCTTCAGTCCCAGCGCCTGCTCGGCGCGCGAGGGCGGTCCCTTCGACCAGATGGTCCCCTGATCGCTGCTGGCAAAAGCACGGACAAGCTGGCCGTCGCGGAAACGCACCCAGGAGAAGAAATCGAGCGCTGGATAGCTGAAGTAGTACTGGACGTCGACGAACGAACGCGCCAAGCGCGACAGCAACGGCGTGCACTTGTCCGCCTGCCCTGCGCCGACTGGATGCGGCAGCGCCAGGCTCACAACGAACGTCCAGCCGTCGACGGGCGGCGACACGAACACGCGGTCCGGCCCCAGCCAGTGGTCATAGACCGTCCCGATGCCGTTGTTCCAGTTGGATGCCGTCTCGCCCTCGACGTGCAGCGCATCGAGCACCGCCTCGGTGTCGCTGGTCAGCACGGCAATCCAGGACATTTCGTAGCCGAAGGCGTGCGGCCGGTCAGGCGCAAGCTCGTAGAGGACGCGCTTCTTCCCCATCCGCGGCGACACCCACATCGTGACGACCGCGACCATGGCAACAGCGAGAAGTGTTCCGGCTAGGATCATGCCGAAGCGCCCCCAGATCCCTCATCACACATCGATAAGGTGCGTCGCGCCATTGAGGCAAGCGCAAAGGCTTGGGATATTGGGGAAAAGCAATATTCACAAAAGGCCGCCAATTGATCGTCTGCGGACCATCGGACCCGGCGTGGCGCAGGAGAGGACGAACCGGCAGGCCGGCAGCGGGGTAAGTAGACCGGCAACCTCCGGTTCGTCCTCCAGTGACTGCGAATCGCCGGAGAGAGGGCGCCCGGCGTTCAGCAGGCGCAGTAGCGGGCAGATTGCCGGACCGTGCGGGGCGCTTCGGCAATCATCCATCCCTGCAGCCGCGCGCACCCTAGCCGCCACATATTACGGTTTCATGTACATCAACCCAAAAAACATGAGCGCGATCCCCGACAAATCCCTTGTCTGTGCGCCGCCAGGCTCTACCTGTTTCCAACACAAACCGCATCACGCACGCCATCGCGCATACCTCAGGAGACAACTCATGGTTTTTGGTTCGGTCCCCAACGTTCCCCGCGCCATGCAGCACACGCGTTCGACCGGGCTCGCCGACGACATCGACTTCGAGATCTTCGGCCAGGAGATGCAGTTCGTGGAAATCGAACTCGACCCCGGCGAAAGCGCCATCGCCGAGGCCGGTGCCATGATGTTCAAGGCCCCGACCATCCATATGGACACCATCTTCGGCGACGGCTCGGCACAGCCCAAGGGCCTGTTCGGCTCGATCATGGGCGCGGGAAAGCGTCTGCTGACCGGCGAAAGCCTGTTCATGACCGTCTTTACCCATCAAGGCCAGGGCAAGGCCCGCGTCGCCTTCGCCGCCCCCTACCCTGGCACCATCCTGCCCTTCCACCTGGCCGACATGGGCGGCACCATGATCTGCCAGAAGGACGCGTTCTTGTGCGCGGCCAAGGGTGTGTCCGTCGGCATCCATTTCCAGAAGCGCATCATGACCGGCTTGTTTGGCGGCGAGGGCTTCATCATGCAGAAGCTGGAGGGCGACGGCTTTGCCTTCATCCACGTCGGCGGCTGCCTGATCGAGAAGGAGCTGGCACCGGGCGAGGAACTCCACGTCGACACCGGCTGCGTCGCCGCCATGACCCCCACCGTCGAGTTCGATATCGTCCGCGCCGGCTCGGTCAAATCGATGATCTTCGGCGGCGAAGGCGTGTTCTTCGCCCATTTGCGCGGTCCCGGAAAGGTGTGGCTGCAATCGCTGCCCTTCTCGCGCCTTGCCGGCCGCGTGCTGGCCAACGCAGGTCCCACGGGCGGTACCGGCGAAGGCTCGGTGCTGGGCCCGCTGGGCGGCCTGTTCGACGGCGACAACAGCTGATCCGTTACGTGCTATGCCCGTCAGCCCACACCTGCGACATGGCTGACGGGCGAACATGGTCGGCCCTGTCGCAAAACAGCTCCATGCCTGAACAACGCAGCACATCTATGAGGGCCCGGTCCGACGCATGAAACACGCCGCAAAAACTGCAATCGCTGCATTGGCGGTCTGCGCGATCCTTGCCGGCATTTCACCCGGTGCGGGCGCGGACGGATCATGCAAGCGCGCAGAGCTGCAATGGCCGGCATGGCGCGACCATGTGCTCGCATCCAATCCCGGCACAGACGTATTCGAATTGCGCGGCGATGGCCGCGATGAACTGCTCAAGGCCTTCGGTTGCTTGGAAGGCGGCGAAGACTGCCCGCCCGACGAGGTCATGGTCTTTCATTGCACGGGCAATAGCCGCATGCTTATCGCGTTCGTCACACAAGGCTGCGTGACCAAGGCCAAGGAAATCCCTGCAAAAGACTACATGTCCTACGTAACCGGCGGTGAACCCTGCTGACGCGCCGGCCGATCCTGCAAGCACCTGCCCAGGCCGATGCCCGTCGCAACCCGGGGCTATGGGCAGCACAACGCTTCGCCGCGTCTGCCGCACCCAGCACAATCATCTGACCTGTCAGGCAGGTTTCACGCCGCCCCGGCGCACGCGCTGCATTGGCCGCGCAGTTCGAACGTCATGGAATGGACGGAAAACCGGCTCGCCTTCGACCACGCGCTGACACTTTGCGAAACATCGATGTCGGAAATCTCTTCCACCCGCCCGCAATCATCGCAGATCGCGAAAACGACCGAATGCGCAGCCGCACCGTGATCGCCATGCGCGCACGCCACGAACGCGTTGAGCGACTCCAGGCGATGCGCCAGGCCCAATTTCATCAGCCGCTGCAATGCCCGGTACACGGTCGCCGGCGCCGACACACCATGCGAGCGCAATTCGTCGATCAGCTCATAGGCCGTGTGCGGCCGCGGCGCCGCGCGCAACGCCTCCAGCACCAGCGCCTCCTTGGCGCTCAGCACCTTGGCCTTTGCATCGCTCTTGACCATCCCGACCTCCCAGGGGTTGGGGATGTTATAAAATTCGCAAAATCAACGGTCAATGCGTCCGGTGTCAGCCCAGGCGTGGTGAATTCGACGGTGCGCCCGCGCAGTCATATGCACAACGGTTGCAGCGAACCCGAGCAATATCCGACGCAGGCCCTGCGCCTCAGGCAGGCGCGCGGCACTTATCGCAACAGCTGGTGGCGCGCTTCGTCGGCCGTCTCGTAGATCTGCGGCTCGAGCCCCTTTTCCTCCAGCGCCGAACCGAGCTTCATGCGCAGGAAACCCGACGATCCATAACGCGTGACGTCGAGGTAATACCGGCCGACCACGTCCTCGACCATCGCCGAATAGGCGTCGAACACCTCCGGCGCAATCGTCGCGCCCGAGTAGTTGACGATCGCATAGACCTTGTGTCCGATCGGCGCCATAAGCCGCTCGACGATACGGCGGATCTCGCGCACGTCGCGCTCCGACTTGATCTCGATGCGCTCGAAATCGATGAACAGCACATTGAGCTTGGGATCGTAGCTGAAGCGACTGGTAAGCGGCTGGCTCAGCATGCGCTCGCGAAGCCCCATCGGCTCTTCGAGGAAGATGGCCTCGTCCATCTGTTCTGGATGATCGATGACCGGCGTGAAGTCCATGTGCCGCAGGATATCGCGCTCGATTTCGATCCCCGGTGCGACCTCGATCAGTTCCATACCCCGCTCGGTCAGACGGAACACGCAGCGCTCCGTCACATAATGCACCGGCTGCCCGCGCTTCATTGCGTATTCGCCCGAGAAGGTGCGGTGCTCGACCTCTTTGACGAGCTTGCGCGACTTGCCTTCCTTGACGATCCGCAGCAAGCCATCCTCGACCGCAACCTCCAGACCGCCCGCGGTGAACGTGCCGACGAACACGACCGCCTTGGCGTTCTGCGAGATATTGATGAAGCCGCCCGCTCCGGCGAGCCGCGGACCGAACTTCGAAACGTTGAGATTGCCTTGGCGGTCAGCCTGCGCGAGACCGAGGAACGCGATGTCGAGGCCGCCGCCGTCGTAGAAGTCGAACTGATACGGCTGGTCGATGATCGCCTGCGTGTTGGTCGCCGCCCCGAAGTTGAGCCCCGACGCCGGTACACCGCCGATGACACCGGGTTCCGCCGTCAGCGTCATCAGGTCGATAACGCGCTCTTCTGCCGCCACGTCCGAGACGCCTTCCGGCATGCCGATCCCGAGATTGACGACGGCATTCGGTTTAAGTTCGAAGGCGGCGCGGCGTGCGATGATCTTGCGCTCGCTCATCGCCAGCGGCTTCAAGGACGTCATCGGCACACGCATCTCGCCCGCGAACGCCGCCGAATAGGGCTCCGCGAACGTCTGCATGTGATATTCGGGCTTCTCCGCCAGCACCACGCAATCGACCATGACGCCGGGAATCTTCACCTGCCTCGGATTGAGGCTGCCGCGCTCGGCGATGCGCTCCACCTGCACGATGGTGATGCCGCCGGAGTTCTTTGCCGCCATGGCCAGCGACATCGCCTCCAGTGTGAGCGCCTCGCGCTCCATCGTGACATTGCCGTCCGGATCCGCCGTCGTGCCGCGCACGATCGCGACATCGATGGGGAACGTGCGGTAGAACAAGAACTCCTCTCCGTCGATCTCCATCAGGCTGACGAGATCCTGCTCGGTGATCGCGTTGATCTTACCGCCGCCGTGGCGCGGATCGACGAATGTTCCAAGACCGACACGGCTGATG
>CAZDNY010000290.1:0-4955 GCA_964506885.1 uncultured Hyphomicrobiaceae bacterium
GTGAGTGAAGTCGATCGACATCCAGATCGGGTGGTGCTTGCGGAGCATGCGCACCAGAGCCCGCGTTACGCGCATCGGCAGTACCACCGGCACCTTGGTGCCCAGCCGGATGAACTCGACGTGCGGGATCGCGCGCAGGCGGCCCAGCAGGTAATCGAGCTTGTCGTCCGACAGGGTCAGCGGATCACCGCCGGAGATCAGAACGTCGCGGATCTGAGGCTTGGATTCGATGTAGGCCAGCGCTTTTTCCCACTGCGACTTGGAGAAGGAATAGTCGCCGCCCGCCTCGCCGACCATGCGCGAGCGCGTGCAATAGCGGCAGTAGGTCGAGCAGAAGCCGGTCGCCAGGAACAGGACGCGGTCGGGATAGCGGTGGACGAGCCCCGGCACGGTGGCGTCGTGGTCCTCACCCAGCGGGTCGTCGGCCTCGCCGGGCGTGCGGATATACTCCTGACCGACGGGGATGTGGGTGCGCCGCAGTCCGTCGTCGGGATTGTCCCGGTCGAGCAGGCTCGCGTAATAGGGCGTTATGCCCACCGGCAGTGAGCCCTGGTGGCGCAGGATGGCGTCGCGCTCGTCGGGCGACAGCGTGAAGATGCGCTCCAGTTCGGCCAGCGACTTGATGCGGGAACGCAGTTGCCAACGCCAATCGTTCCAGTCCTGGGCGGTGACGCCGGGGAAATACTTCTTCTGGAACTGGCGTGCGGCCTTGCCCGTCGGGAAGCTCTCCCGGCGCGCCTCGGCGATGCCGACCACGGACGCAGAGGGCCCGCGCTGCATCAGCCGGCTTGGCTTATCGTTATTGGTTTTCTTCGGGGTGCTGGACGGTGAAACCGTCTTGAGACTTGGAGGCTCTTCCGTCTCTGCCGAGACGGTCTCCACAACGCCGATTGTCCGCATCTGGGACTGTGGCTCCGGTTTGGGTGGTGGGCTTACGCTTGTGCGGGGAACCCGCTCACTCTTCCCACCGTCAGGATGGACCGTCGTGCGACCAGCCGCCGTTCTTGGCATCATCATCCCGAACGAGAGTCGTATATGCGATGCGCGAAGCCGACTGCAAGAGGCTTCGTGGGTCATACCATCACGCTTTTTTGCGGAAGGCGAAACGTGCTGTTACCGCGCCACGCATGGCTTGAGGTCAAAGTCTCTCGAGGGGGGCAGGACCGCCTGCACCGGTCATGGCCGCAGATCGGGACGGGAGTTGGCGCGCAGCTCTTCCAGCTCGCGGCGCAGGGCGACGATTTCGTCGAGCATCTTTGCCTGATTGCGCAGGATCTCGATTTCCAGCTCCTCCTCCTGCTCGCGGGTGTGGGACTGCATGGAGTCGACGACCACACCGATGACGAGGTTGAGGACCGCCCAGCTCGACAGCACGATGAAGACGATGAAGAACGTCCAGGCCATCGGGTGGGTGCGCATCACCTCGCGCGCCAGGTCCGGCCAGCCCTCCAGGGTCATCACCGCAAAAAGCGAAAAAGCGCTGGCGCCGAGCGAGCCGAACGCTTCGGGGTGCTCGGTGCCGAACAGTTTGGCCCCCATGACGGAGAAGACGAACAGCAGCAGCATGAGCAGCAGCATGATCGAGCCGAGGCTCGGAATGGCTTTCAGGAAGCCTTCCACCACGCGGCGCAGGGAGGGCAGCACAGCCACGAGACGCAAGAGGCGCAGGGCTCGCAGGGCACGCAGCGAGGCGAAAGCGTCGTTGGCCGGCAGGATGGAAACGGTGACGACCGCCAGATCGAACCAGTTCCAGGGGTCGTTCCAGAAGGCGCGCTTGAAGGTCGCGATCTTGAGGCTGATCTCGACGACGAAGACGGCAACGATCAAGCCGTTCAAGACATCCAACGTTGTTCCCATCGTTCGGTCGAGGGCGGGAACGGTCTCTGCTGCAAGCAGCACGGCGTTCAAAGCAATGATCGCGACGATGCCGAACTCGTAGGTGCGCGACTTGAAGAAGCCCGGTAGAGCGGCCCAAAGTGCGGGGTAGTCGATCTTTTTCATCCCGGATCGTCCAGCCAGTGAAATTCCTGATGAGAACACTAGCAAGAATTTCGCAGGCTGGAGAACCGCCGGGCAAGGTGGTCACGGCTCAGGATGTGGTTCAGGGGATCCTACGAGGCCTTCTGCGCGCCGTCCTGAACGGCAGGCGTGCGCGACGAGCGGGCATGGGCGATGGCATCGGCCGGTGCGGCAGCATAGCGCACAAGGGGCTTGCGCAATCCGGCCATGAGCAACGTACGGCGTACCGGCCTGCTGGCGCCGACAAAATAGACGTGCGTGCCAGAGCGATGCAACTTCTCCGAGAACCGTTGCAGAGTGAATGCGGCGGTGCTGTCGACAAGCGGGACGTCGGAGAAATCGAGCACAAATATTTCCGGATGGCGGCCGATGCGGTCCAGGGTCGAGCCGACGGTGGCGGTGGCGCCGAAAAAGAATGCCCCGTGAATGCGATAGACGACAACGTCCTCGCCGTAGTCGTGGGGATCGTAGGATGCGCGGCTGCGTCCACGGTCGTCCGCTTCATCCTCAACCATGACCCGGCGTCCGGTCTCCACCTGGACGGCTTCGGCCATGCGATGCAGGAATACGAACGAGCCCAGCGTGACACCGACGCCGATGGCGACCGTGAGGTCCTCGAAGATGGTCAACAGGAAGGTCGCCATCAGAACCGTCGCGTCGCCCCAGGAGCTGCGCAGCAGCCCCCAGAACTCCTCTTTCTCGGCCATGTTCCAAGCGACGATGGCCAGGACGGCACCCAGGCTCGCAAGGGGAACGTGTGCCGCCATGGGCGCGGCGACGAGCATGAACACGAGGATATAAAGAGCATGCAACATGCCCGAGACGGGACCGTGCGCACCTGAGCGCACGTTGGTTGCGGTGCGAGCGATGGTGCCGGTGACGCACATCCCGCCGAACGTCACTGCGGCAATGTTGGCGGTCCCCTGAGCCACCAGCTCACAATTGGAGCGGTGCCGGCGACCGGTCATGCCGTCGGCGACGACGGCGGACAGAAGCGATTCGATCGATCCCAGCAGCGCGATCGCTATCGCATCAGGGACGAGATCGCGCATCTTCGCAAGGTCGAATGGGGGCAGGCTCGGCGCAGGCAGGGTTCGCGGCACGTCACCGAACCTGGAGCCGATCGTGGCAACGTCGAGGCTCAACAGGTAGGTCACAAATCCGGTCACCCCAACGGCGATCAAGAGACCGGGCCAGCGCGGCCGATAGCGCCGCAGCACGATAATGATAGCCATCGCCAGCAGCGCAAGCCCGACTGTTTCCGGGTCGACAGTGTGCAGGCTCGTGGCAATGGCCGCGATCTTGGGTATCAGTGCCGCAGGCTCGGCTGCCATTTCGAGGCCGAGCAGCTCCTTGACCTGGCTGGCGAAGATAATGACAGCGATGCCCGCGGTGAAGCCGACGGTGACGGGGAACGGAATATACTTGATGTAGGTTCCCAGGCGCAGAAAGCCGATCGCCAGCATCATCGCGCCCGCCATCAACGTCGCCAGAACGAGGCCGTCGTAGCCATGCCGCTCGACGATGGTTGCGATCAGTACGATGAAGGCACCGGCGGGACCGCCGATCTGGAAGCGGCTGCCACCCAGTGCCGCGACGATGAAGCCGCCCACGATGGCGGTATACAGTCCCTTTTCAGGGGACAGGCCCGAACCGATGGCAATGGCCATCGACAGCGGCAGCGCGACGATTGCCACGGTGAGGCCGGCGATGGCGTCGGCGCGGAACTGCGTCCAGCCGTAACCTTCCCTCAGGATGGTCACGAGCTTGGGCGTGAACAGGTCGGCAAAGCTGGGGGACCCATTCCGGGCCGCCCACTTGCGAGCGTGATCCATGTCGAACCGTCTCCCAAATCAAGGAGCGGCGGGATCGTCGGCAGAGTGTCGGCGGTCACCGTCGTCAGTCGCGTGGGGTATCGCAGACCTCACGGCTGCTGTCGATGCGGCACGGCGCAGCCGGTTGCATCGCCGTGCCGATTGAGTTTCTGGCAGGTTTTCTGACGACGGCGCAGACCTGGCGGCGCCTTTCAGATGCGCGCTAACCGCCGCCGCGCTGGAAGGCGATGTCGAAGCGGCGAAGGAAGGCGTCCGCCTCGGCTGCAGGAACGTCGGTGAGCGTGATCGTCACCTTGGCCTGGGGCAGTTCGAGCAGTCCGCCGACGCGGCGCGGGGGCAGCGGGGCAAAGGCAATTTCGGCCAGACCGCCCTTGGCGTTGACTGCGACTGCTGCGCGACCGTTGGCGATCGCCACGTCGGCGCCGGCGAAGGCCGTCATGGACTTGGCAAATTCGCCCTCGGACAGGGTCATGATCTTGGTGATGGGCGCGTTGGCGGGCGCAGCGGTCACAGGGCAATCTCGTCGGGCGTTTGCGTGAGGTTCTAGAGCAGGTCCGACTTTGGTGGGCTCACTTATGGGGTCCGTGGCCTGCTCTAAGCTCTAATTTGAGAGTCTGATTCACGCCATCGACGGAACCACGCTTGGTTCCATCTCAGCCGATCAGGCTCTAGGCCCCTGCCTCGCACGGGGTGGCTCAGGAGACAACAAAAAAGGGCGGCTTGCGCCACCCCTGATCCAATGTTCCCCTAACCTGGCTCATCAAAAGAAGAAGGGCCACCTTTCGGTGACCCTTCCCTTCTTGCCTTTGTCAGGCGGCCGCGGAGCTGAAGGCCGGCGAATTCTTATCCTCCGTCTGGTCTGCGTCGGATCTCAGCGCGATGCCGATGTACCGAACTCTGCCTGCGATCTTGGCTTTCTGAACACCAAGTTCTCCAAATTCTCGTCCGAAGGTTGGCAGTGCGAGTGGCTCTTTGTTCTGCTCATCGCACCATGCACAGTAGTCTTCGTAGAGCTCAGTTGCAGTCAGACTTGAACCATCCTGAGTATCGATCCTCTCCTTGTAGAAGCGTTCAACATCGGTTTCAGGGGCCACGAGCCGC
>CAZDNY010000291.1:0-4944 GCA_964506885.1 uncultured Hyphomicrobiaceae bacterium
GACGGTGCCATCGAACACAACATCGCGGTCATGGTCGGTAAACCCAAGCACCTGCCCGTCGTGCCGAGTCAGCCGCCAGCACCAGCACAGCGTCGTGACGCCGGATGAGACGTGCGCAAGAAAACCCGCATCGAGTTGTTTCATGATCTGATCTCGACGACCGGGATATTGGGAATAGCGCCATGGCGGAAGCCCTGCAGGTTAATCTCCAGCCGGTCGGTATCGAACCGGACTGGTACGTCGAATGCGAAGCCAGCTGTCACGGCAGCACCGACTGCTGGAGTTGCCCCGATCGCGAACGTCACCAGGCCACTCGTCGTGTCCACCGTGAAGTCTGCACCCTCATTTTGAAGGACACCATCGACAGCAACGAGCACGGACCCTGCGACGGGCTTCCTGATCGAGCGATGCCACGGTAAAAATGAGCTGCCGTATGTCTTGCGTAGCTCGAACGTACGCACCACGCCGTCACCGTTGCCAATGGCCTGATCCAGTGCCGTCGGCATCATCTCCGGCGGACACGATTTCCAGTCGCTGGCGTCCCGCCACCGGAATCCATGCAGTCGCCCGCGCCGCTCCTCGAAGAACGCGATCACATCATGCAGTTCATCGAGCGACTTCACGCCATAGCCCGCATTGTAGCCGCGCCGCGAATTCGCCCAACGCGCATTGCGTTCCTCATGGCCCGACCCCAGAACGACAATATCCGTACGCCGCTCAGGACCACCTTGCGACTGCCGCGAGATCTGGGTGGGAAAAAGCACCTCGTGAAAGCTCATCTCGTCACCTCGCCCTTCACGCCTTGTCCCGGCCGATCACAGATTGCGGTGTCCGAACGATACGGCGCGTGCAAGCATCGCCGCGACCTGGCTTTCCGACCGTCGGAAGCTGTCCGCATCCGTGGTGGACACGTTGAACGTCACATTGATTGCACCCGAACCACCCTGCGCCATGACCCCGAGCCGCCCGTCGCTGCCTCGCGCCAGCGGCATGATCGCTTCAGCACCTCGCTCTCCCGCGATGCCCATGCGCCCTTGCCCGAGCGGAAACGTGATGGGCGACTGGATGACGCCGCCCTGCGCGAAAGGAACCGGCAAGCCGCCTTGAAACGCACCGCCCTTCGCAAAGCCTAACGCGCCGCTGAACAGACCGCTGAAAAGATTGCCAAGCCCCGTCTCGAGCGGACGCAGCGCAGCTTTCAACACCAGATTGGAAAGGCTTGAAGCAAGGGACTTCAGTACGTCCCCAAGGCTCCTGCCGCGCACGGCAATGCCCGTAAAGGCGTTCGACAGGACCGAACCGAACCGCCGCCCGAGATACTCGGCGTCGGCAAGACTGCGCTTCAGCGGTGTCATGTCCGCCGAGACCTGCACCAGCCACTCCTCGGATGCATCAGCCGCATCAACCATCACACGCACCTCTCATCTGGAAAACGCTGCATCAGACCGGAAAGCTCACCACGCGTTGGCGGCCCCTCTTCACCCACCCGCCCGAACAAGCCGTTCAGCGCGGCCTCCAATTCGCGCGGCGTCATTGACCAGAATGCCCTGGGTTCGAGCCGCAACACACCCAGCCCCGCCGCCATCACGGCGTCCCAGGGAAAGGGCGCGCCTGACCGTCTTCCCCACCTCCATAGGAATTGCCACGTCGCTCGCCCACGCCGCTTGCACCGACCTGCACCGCGCGCTCGTCACCCGCGAACGTGGCGCCCAGCAGGCGAGCAACGATATCGATGAACCCGCCGATCCCCCCCTCCGCCTGCATCCGGCCGACCTCCGCATCGCTGATGTCGTGTCCGCCACCGCGCAGTCCTGCACCGATGATCCGCGCCGCATCGCGCGCGGAGATCCGGCCAGCCTCGAATCGGCGCGCAAGTGCAAGCATGTCGTCGTCTCCGAACGCCGCTTCAAGCTCGCTCAGCGCTCCAAGCGTAAGGCACATGCGATAGGATTTCCCATCGAGAACAGCATCGATCTCGCCACGCCTGTGATTGGCCATCGGCCACCTCCCCTCGCCTTCAGATCGCGGCAAAGACAAGTTCGCCCGCGCTTTCCAGCGCCACCTCGAACGTCACCTCCCCATCGTGCCGGCCCGTCAGTTCCAATGACGTCACCTGCATCGCACCGGTCACCGTTCCAAAGTCCGGAACAACGATCTGCCAGGCCCGGATCGTCCCGTTGAAGAACAACCCGCGCACCGTTTCGTCGGACGCTGCATCTTTGAAGATCCCGGCGCCCGTGACGCGCGCCGTCTTGACCCCTGCACCTTCGAGAAGCTCGCGCCATTGTCCCGCCGATTCTGCATGCGTGACGTCAACGGTCTCGGCGTTGAAAGCCAGCGTCCGCGACCGCAGTCCGGCCACCGTCGAAAAATTTCCAAGCCCATCGCTATCGACCTTCAAGAGAAGATCCTTGCCCTTCTGTGCTGCCATACTCTGCTCTCTCCTTGCGCTAAGCCGGCTCGATCTGACCAGCGTCGGACCGCAGCTCCAACGGACACCGCCAGGCCATCCCGCAGCGCGTTGCGCACCCGCGTCGGCCTGACGGTGTCCTTAAGTCGGAAATCTCACTCTTGCAGTTCGGTCACCGCGCGATAGCGCACCGTCCCGTGGTACGTCTCACCGTCGGGGTCGCGCCGCGCATCCGAATTCTCATGACGCAGGTTGACCAGCCGGAACCCGTTCAGCACCAGCGGCTGGTCGTGCAGCAGCGCCTCGATCGTGCCAATGATCTCGTGCACTTGCTTGCGCCCGGCAGCGCGCGACCACACGTGCAGCGTCAGCACGTGCTCATGCCCGCTTTCCGTTCCCGTGGCCCAGTCGCGCACCGCGCTACGGCCGAACGTGATATACGGAAACTCCGTCCGCTGCGGCGCGTCGTCGTAGATTTTCGCGCCCCCCAGAAGCGCCGCCAACTCGGCATCGCTCCGAAGCTTTTGATAGATGGATTTCTGCAGCTCAAGTCCCGGACTCGGCATGCCCATGCCCTTCCCTGCGATGAAAAACGCACTATCGGATTGCCCGCCTATTGGACGATGACGTCGGATCAGGCGCGTCGTCCTGCGCGTCCAACTGCGCTCGCCAGGCCGCCTCCATCATCCGCCGGCGCAACACTTCTGCCAGTCGCTCCGTGATCCGCTGCGGCCGGCCGCGCACCGTTCTGCGCATTGAGACGTCGACCTTCACAGATCGCGCTCCTCGGCCAGACATTTCAGGAAGCGCCGCCGCTCGCCCGCATCGATCACGGCACGCACTTCAAAAATGCGCGCGTTGTGGCGGAACCGCATTTCAGGTTTCACCCCTGTGCGGTAGCGCACCCAGATTTCATGCGTGACGCGCCCGGCCAGTTGATCGGAAACCTCGCGCTCCTGTCCGCTCATCGGCCTGACGGCTGCCCAAAGCTCATCAACGACCTCCCAGCTCTCGTCAGCACCGCCGCTGCCGTCGTCCTGGCGCACCGCCTGCTCGAGCGCGAGGCGATGGCGCAAATCACCGATACGCACCTGGATCACAACCGCACCGCCCGATAGGGATTGAGAAGACGCGTGACCGCATGCGGCACGGCCGTTGCCGGCGTGCCGATCTCGATCGGATCGCGATGCTCGTACCAGTGCGCCACGAGCAGCAGCAGTGCCTGGCGCACCGGCTCGGGAACATCGTTCGAAGTACCGCCAAATCCAGCCGTGAAATCGATCTCGATGCCTGCCACCTTTCGTCCCGGCCCAGGCCAGTTTCCCTCGTGCCGAACGATCCGCGCCGGGCGCGCGCTGGCATCGAGCTGATAGTCGGACCCAGCCACGACATGTACCGTCCCATCGCGTCCAAGAACCCGGATTTCATCGATTGAAAGCACCGGAGAGAGCGGAAGGTTGACGGCACCATCCTGTGGCCACAGATCGAGAACGAGCCGCCAGCGCTGCGTAATCAAGGCCAGCCCGAGCGCCGCCTCGATATGCAGACGCGAGGTCAGCAGCAGGCTCTGCAGCAATGCATCTTCCAGGCCGCCGTCTACGCGCACATGCGCTCTGATTTCATCGAGTGTCAGCGGTTCCGCGCCCGGTCCGCTCAGCTGCATCAATCCCATCGCGCGCCACCTCCAGACAATCGTTCCACCCGACACACATCATAAGGAGCGAGGCCGCCCCGGGGATAAGACGGCCTCGCAGGTTCCGTGCAGCCGGGAGGAAGAGCCACACGGGTTCGTCATGCATAGCCTCGGCAAGCCGCTCTGCTCAGCGAGGCCACTGCAGCATGTCTGGATTACACGCCGAACTTGAGCAGCTTGATCGCGTCGAAGTCCTGCACGCCGCCGCCCACGCGCTTGGTCGTGTAGAACAGCACGTAGGGCTTGGCCGAATAGGGATCGCGCAATACGCGCACCCCTGCCCGGTCGACGACCAGATAGCCGCGACGGAAGTCACCAAAGGCGATCGACAGGCTGTCGGCGCCGATGTCGGGCATGTCTTCCGATTCAGCCACCGGGAAGCCCATCAGCGTCGGCGCCTGCCCGGGCTCGGCCGACGGCTGCCACAGGTAGGTACCGTCGCCATCCTTGAGCTTGCGCACCTGCGCCTGGGTTGCCCGGTTCATCACGAAGTGCGCATTCGCCCGGTATCCGGCCTTGACCGCATAGACGAGATCGATCAGCACGTCGCCTGCGTCGCTTGCGGGAAACGCACCAGCCGTCCCCGTCGCCAGCGTGCCGATGTTGCCCCACGTCCAGCTCGCGTTGGCAACCGTCGGATACGTGAGAAAACCCTTCGGCTTGTTGACACCGTCACCAGAGACGAAAGCGGTGCCTTCCTGCTCGGCAAAGGCGATGCGCACCTCTTCGGCCAGCCACTCGTCGATATTGACGGCGCTGTCGTCGAGCAGGCTCGCCGTTGCCGCCGGCATCGCGTAAAGTTCCATCGTCGGAAACGACAGTTCCGACAGCGTCGGCGTTG
>CAZDNY010000292.1:0-4888 GCA_964506885.1 uncultured Hyphomicrobiaceae bacterium
GTACCATTGAACTGCTTTGAACCCTGGAGCGCCGTCATGAGTAACCGCCTGCGCATCGCCACCCGCAAGGGCCTCTTCACCGCCGAAAAGCACAACGGCGCCTGGACCATCGCACGAGCCGACTTCCTCGGCGACAACGTTTCCCTGACGCTCACCGATCCGCGTGACGCCACCCTCTACGCTGCGCTCGACCACGGCCACTTCGGCGTCAAGCTGCATCGCTCAACGGATGGCGAAAGCTGGGAGGAAATCGCCTCCCCCGCCTATCCCGAAAAGCCGGAAGGCCACGAGGAGTTCGACATGTGGGGCCGCCCGCTACCCTGGACCACCGTGCGCATCTGGGCGCTCGAGCCCGCCGGCAATGACGAGCCTGGCGTCTTGTGGTGCGGCACGCTGCCTGGTGGTCTCTTCAAGTCGCACGACCGCGGCGACACATGGCAGATTGTCTCGTCGCTCTGGAACCACCCCCTGCGTTCCAAATGGATGGGCGGCGGCGCCGACCTGCCCGGCCTGCATTCCATCTGCGTCGACCCGCGCAATTCGCGGCACGTCACCATCGCCGTTTCCACTGGCGGCCTGTGGCATACGACCGACGGCGGCGAAAGCTGGCAGCAGCGCGGCCAAGGCATGCGTGCCGATCACGTACCGCCTGAGATGACCAACGACCCCATCGCCCAGGATGTGCACCGCCTCGTACAGTGCCCCGCCGACCCTGAACGCATGTGGGTGCAGCACCACAACGGCATCTGTGTCTCGTCCGACGCCGGCCGCACCTTCACCGAAATCAGCGCAGCGGCCAAACCCTCCGCGTTCGGGTTCGGCGTCGTCGTCCACCCCAAGGACCCCGACACCGCCTGGTTCGTGCCCGAGATCAAGGACGAAAAGCGCATCCCCGTCGGCGGCCGCTTGTGCGTCTCCGTCACCCGCGACGGCGGCAAAACGTTTGGGGTCTTGAGCAACGGCCTGCCGCAGGAGCACGCCTACGACGTCGTCTACCGCCATGCCCTGGCGCTCAGCAAGGACGGCAACGCCCTAGCGTTCGGCTCGACGACGGGCAGCGTTTGGGTGAGCGAAGACCAGGGCGCGAGCTGGAGCAACGTCTCGCAGACCCTGCCGCCGGTCTATGCCGTCGCGTTCGGTTGAGCGCCCCTTGAGGAAAAGCAGCTCACATCCACGCGAAGGCGCGCTCCAGGTAGGCAACACCCCCCGAGCGCTGCCATGTACCGTGCGCCATCACCACCCGTTCCGGCTGCCAGGCAAGCACCTTGTCGCGCGCAGCATGCAGCAGCGTGCGATTGGTAAAAGAAAGCCGCCATTCCAATGGCGCGTAGCCGTACCCCTCGACGATCTTCCAGGTCCGCGCCACCCATCGCAGTCCGCGCGGCCAGTGCTTGGCGATGAAATGCTCCGAAAAGTTCTCCGACAGGTCGGCAATAATCGCGGTGCGTGAAGCGCGGTGAAAAAAGACGATCTCGTCCATGAACAGCGAGCCGCGGAACCATGCCTGATCGATCTCGCCAACCCATGCGAACGGCGGCACATCTCTCAAAGCGGGCTCGAAGGTCAGTTCGGCTCTTTTGCGGATGGTCGAGGCTGGCGCCCACAGCAGGGCCTCGGGAAATGCCTGCTTCCACTCGGCCAGATAGAGGTGATGCAGCTTGTTCGGACTGACGAGGTGGCGCGGCCGGCCCAGCGCATTGACCTCGCGGATGAGTTCATCATCAAGTGCGACCGGCGACCAAACCCATAGATCGTCGCTGGCGAGCAAAACCACAACCATTCTTGTCGGATAGGCAAAGCCGTAGAAACTGACGACATCACCCTCGGCAACGAAGATCCCCTCCCCGATCTCCTCCAGACGTTGCATCACGCATAGCCGGTCATCATCATATCCCGTCGCCCTCGACGTCGCGCTTCAGCTGCTCCAGCGCTTCTTGCGCACCTTCCCAGTAGGGATGGATTTCGACGAGCTTGCGGAAGGCCTTCAGCGCCGCCGCCTTGTCGCCTTGCTCGCGCATGATCTGGGCGACACCGTCCAGTGCCTTGAAGTGGTTCGGCTCGATCGCCAGCGCCCGCGTCAGCGCGTTGAGCGCGTTCTCGTGGTCACCTCGCAGATAGGCCACCAGCGCCCGCCGGTTCCATCCTTCCGCATAGCCGGGTTCGAGTTCGACGATCGAGTCCGCGAGCTTTTCGGCCAGATCCAGCCGCTGTTCGGCGACGGCCTTGATCACCCGTTCCATCAGCACGTTGATCGTGTCGCTGCCCGAAAAAAGCCAGAGCCGCTCGATGGCCGCCACCAGCGGTACCGCCGTTTGCGCACTCTCTGTCGCCGCCAGATGAGCATAGAGGTCATCGAGCGCACGACGTCGCTGGGTCGGCGTATCAGGCGGCGGCTCGGCCGCTTCAGCCGTATCCTTGCCGTCGCCCGCTTTCGAACCGAGATCAGGGGGCGTCGGGTCGGCAGGCAGCGGCGACAGACGCGGCGTGCGTGAGGCCGGCGGCGCGGCAGGCTGCTGCGGTTCGGCTTCTTCTGGCGCGGCCAGTGGCGCCGACCTGCCGGCATCATCCTCGGGCGCCTGTGCCAAGGCGCCAGGCACGACGACAAAAGCCAGAGCGGCCACGATCGCGGCCAGCATCTCGCGCATTGGATAAGAACGCTTGCTCATGGCTACAAAATAAAAGGCGCGCCCACGGCCGTCAAAGCCGGAGCGCACCTTGTACTTCAACCCCGCGTGACCACCGCCCGCGTGACGCGCCTATCAGTGGCGGCGCACGGGTAGCGGACACTCCCGGGACAGCATACCCATGGGCAGCCTCAGCCCTGGCGGGCCTTGAACTTCCGCTGGGTCTTGTTGATCACATACAGGCGGCCCTTGCGGCGAACCAGGCGGTTGTCGCGATGGCGCGAACGCAGAGATTTGAGAGAGTTTCTGACTTTCATGGTCTCATCATCCGTATTGCGAGCCGAACCGGCAGCAAAAACGCCCACGCGTCACCGGTGCGCCTCTTCGGGAACCGACGATACGGGGCATGTGCCAGGACGGCTAAAAAAGATGGCCGGAAACTACTTGTCCGGCGCCGCCCTGTCAATCGGGCCCGCAGCGCTCGTCTCCGAAGCCGGATGGGCCCGCGATACCTAGCCCCGCGCTTCTGTCGCGGAGGCAGCAAGGCACGGTCCTAATGGCCGGAATTCCATGGCTTTTGGGAGTGGTGGGCACTAGAGGGATCGAACCTCTGACCCCTACCATGTCAAGGTAGTGCTCTACCGCTGAGCTAAGTGCCCACTCAAAAAATGGCGCTGAGCGCCGTGCGGAGATGGCTCTATATCGGGATTGCGCCAGGAGGGCAAGCCGCTCTTTGCGCCCGTCGCGCTCAGCCGAAAACACGCCGCCTCACGCCTGTTGCGATGCTGCGCACAAACCCAAATGAGCCCCGCCTTGCCGCGGCAATCGGCGCAAAGTTGCCGCAGCCACCAGCCCTCAAGCGGCCAGCAGCCGCTCCACTTCGCGCACCAGGTCTTTCAGATGGAACGGCTTGGACAGCACGTGTGCCTCCTTGGCGGCGGCAACATCGCTGTTCAGGATCACGGCCGCAAAGCCGGTGATGAACATGATCTTCAAGTCCGGATCGATCTCGCTCGCGCGGCGCGCCAGCTCGATCCCGTCCATGCGCGGCATCACGATGTCGGTGAGAAGCAGCGTGAACGGCTCTTCCATCAGACGCATGTACGCCTCTTCGCCATTGGCGAAGCTGACGACGTCATAGCCGGCCCGCTCCAGCGCACGCTCCAGGAAGCCACGCATGGAATCATCGTCTTCGGCGAGAAGGATGCGGCGCATAGGCAAATGTGAGGGCTTCAAGGTCATGAGGCAAGATACCGACTTTGTGGACTGAGCGGCCGAATTTGACGACTTGTCATTTAAATCTGTCGCGAGGATGGTAAATGGAGGGTGAACCCGAGGCATGTTTCTTGACATCGACCCACGGCGTGTCCGTCGGCGCCCCTGTGCAGTGCACCGGCGCGCGGCTCCTCCGTCATCGGTCGGCATCGACACGCGCAGCGCAAACTGACACAATGAATTGGTTGGCGCCGGCACTGGTGTGCACCCTACAACGCCGATACCGCTTGACCCCGCTGACCAGCGCTACCTGCTGGTCAACCCGACACGCCGTCAGTAAAAGAGGATCCGAGCAGCGATGCTGGCCGCGCGTCCCGGCATCCCCGATACCAAGCGCTGCCCGAAACCCGCCAGGAACTTGAAAAGCGCCTATGTCCTCAATCGAGCAAGACGGCATCGCCAGGGATCTGACCCCGCCATTCGAAGTCGTGCGCCCGCACGAGCACGCGGCGCCGTTCGTCTTTTGCTCACCGCATTCCGGGCGCGTTTACCCCGGTCATTTCGTCGCCCAGTCGCGCCTCGACCCCCTGACGTTGCGCCGTTCGGAAGACTGCTACGTCGATGAACTGTTCCAGGCGGTTCCCGCACTCGGCGCCCCCCTGATCGCGGCCCGCTTCCCGCGCGCGTTCCTGGACGTCAACCGCGAACCCTACGAACTCGACCCCGTCCTCATCCGGGATCCCCTGCCCGAATATGCCAATGCGCATTCGGTGCGCGTAACAGGCGGGCTTGGCACCATCGCGCGCATCGTCGCCGACGGCGAAGAGATTTATCGCGCACCCTTGCCGCTGTCGCACGCTTTGGCTCGCATCGAAACGCTCTATATTCCATTCCATGCCGCGCTATCCCACCTGCTCGATGAGACCCGCGCACGCTTCGGCTATGCACTGCTGATCGACTGCCACTCGATGCCGTCGGCCGCCATGACCAAGGGTGTCGCGACGCGACCCGATTTCGTGATCGGCGATCGGTTTGGCGCTTCCTGCGAC
>CAZDNY010000293.1:0-2767 GCA_964506885.1 uncultured Hyphomicrobiaceae bacterium
CCGTAGGCGCCGCCCTCGATGTGCTTCTTCGCGTTGTCCCAGGCGCCGCCCGCGTTGGCCATGAAGATCGCCAGCATGATACCGGAGACGGTCGTGCCGACCAGCAGTCCGCCGAGCATCTGCGGCTTGCGCTCCAGTGCGGCGGTCGTGAGCGGCACGTATGTGTTGGGCTGGCCCAGATCGCCGTCCCACTTCGGGATCTCGTATTCCAGGACGATGTGATCGCGAAACAGATTCCAGGTGAGCTGGCAGAGTTCGCGGTGGTCCTGATGCGCGTCGTCGCGCCGATGCGTGAAGACGATGTCGGGGGAGAACTCGCGTTTGACCTCATCGAGCCAACCCTTGAGGCGATCTCCGACGTAGGGGAAATAGCCGTCCTGGAAATCGGCGGTGATGATACGCGAGCGCTCAACACCTTGCAGGAAGGCCGCGGCTGAGTTTTCTGCTTCCGCCTTGCGCTGGCCGGTTGCGCTCGCGACGCACCAGGCGACATCGAGCTTGCGGTCCGAGCCGATCAGACTCAACAGCGTGCCGCCGGCGCCGATTTCGATGTCATCGGAATGGGCGCCGAGGCAGAGCAGCTTGAGCGGCTCGGCGTCCGGCTTGACGTGAAGCGGGATCATTCGCCGGGAACCAGCAGCTTTTCAGTCTTGTCGGCCTTGCGGCTGGGCCGCCAGGGCATCTCGCCTTTTTCGACCATATCCTCGAGCAGCTGGCGGTCGCGCAAAGTGTCCATGGAGCGCCAGAAGCCGGTGTGCTTGTAGGCCAACAGCTGATCCTCGTCGATGAGGCGCTTGAAGGGCTCCAGCACCAGCTCCTCGCCTTCGCGCATGTAGTCGAAGATTTCCTTGCGGAAGATGAAGTAGCCGCCGTTGATCCAGATTTCCGAGCGGTCGGAAGACTGGAACTCCTTGACGCGGCCGGTCTCGTCGATGTCGGCGATGTGGTAGGTCAACGGGGGGCGAATAGCGAGGAAGCATGCGACCTTGCCCGAAGCCTTGAACGTCTCGATCATGTCGTCGAGATCGACATCGCACAGGCCGTCGGAGTAGTTGGCGAGAAACATCTCCTCGTCCTTGACCTGATCGCGCACGGTCCACAGACGATGGCCGATATTGCGCCAGACACCCGTGTCGATGAGCGCAATGCGCCAGTCGTCGCGCGGCGGACCGATCAGCTGCACCTCGCTGGAGTGGTTGGACACGATGCAGTCCGAATAGACGTGCGGTCGATAGTTCAGGAAATATTCCTTGATCACGTTCGCCTTGTAGCCGAGGCACAGCACGAAGTCGTGGTGGCCGTACTGGCTGTAGTAGTTCATGACGTGCCACATGATCGGCTGGTTGCCGACCGGGATCATCGGTTTGGGAATCGATTCGGAATACTCGCGGATCCGGGTGCCCAGGCCTCCGCAGAACAGGACGACTTTCATAGTTTGATCTCCCTCGGGTCGATGACGCGTACCTCCGGGATCGGAACGACAAACTTGCCGCCCCAATCGGCTATGTGGCGCATTTGCTGGACGATCTCGCGCTCCAGGTTCCAGGGCAGGATGAGGACGAGATCCGGTTTGGCGCGGTCGAGTTCCTCGACCGGCAGAATGGGTATGCGCATGCCGGGGGTGAGACGCCCGTGCTTGTAGGGATTGCGATCGACGGTGAAGTCGAGGAAGTCCGGGCCGATGCCGCAATAGTTGAGCAGCGTGTTGCCCTTGCCGGGGGCACCGTAACCGCAGATCGACTTGCCGGCTTCCTTGGCCTCGATCAGGAAGGAGAGAAGCGCGCGCTTGGTCCGCTTCACCTGCTCTCCGAAGATGGTATAGGCCTGCAGCGTATCGAGACCGGCGACCCGCTCACGCGCGATCAGTTCAGCAACGGCCGGCGAAGCCTCCCGGCTGGAGTCCTGTTTGGCGAGATAGACGCGCAGAGAACCGCCGTGCGTGGAGAGTTCCTCGACATCGATCACCTTGAGACCATGGCGCTTGGCCATGATGTCGATGGTGATGAGCGAGAAGTACGAAAAATGCTCATGATAGATCGTGTCGAACTGATTGAACTCGATAAGGCATAGAACGTGCGGGAACTCCAGCGTCACCACACCTTCGGGCTTCAACAGCCGCTCGATGCCGGCGACGAAGTCATTGAGGTCGGGTACCTGGGCCAGCACGTTATTGCCGGCGATGACGTCGGCGGCGTGGCCCTCTTTCAGAAGCGTTTCGGCGAGTTCGACACCGAAAAAGTCGACGCGGGTCGGGATGCCCTTGGCGATTGCAACCTGGGCGACATTCTTGGCCGGTTCGACGCCGAGAACGGGCACACCCATGGGCAGGAAATGCTGGAGCAGATAGCCGTCGTTGCTGGCCAGCTCCACGACCTTGCTTTGCGGGCCTAGGTCCAGGCGGTCGCGGATCATGCGGCAATAGTCTTCGGCGTGGGCGACCCAGGACGTCGAATAGGACGAGAAGTATGCATACTCCTCGAAGATCGCTTCGGGTGCGACGTATTCCTTGAGCTGGACGAGGAAGCACTCGCCGCAGACGTAGGCGTGCAGCGGGAAGAACGGCTCCATGGCGTCGGCCTGCTCGGGGGGAACGAAGCTTTCGCATAGCGGGGACATGCCGAGATCGACCATTGTCGTCTCGACCTGCGAGCCGCAAAGCCTGCACTTGTGGTCGTGACTGTGAGCCTGGTGGGGGACGGGAAACGTTGTCGTCTGGACGTTCATTGAGCAACCCTCGGGGCGTGCCGGAGATTTCTGGGGGGCGGCG
>CAZDNY010000293.1:2781-4882 GCA_964506885.1 uncultured Hyphomicrobiaceae bacterium
TGGACCGCCGAGCTGGCCAAAACAGTTTCAGCAAATGGTGTTGCGCGAAGCCTTTTCCGGACCGGACATCGGTCCGCTCGGCCCCGCCCGACGCAGGCATTATTCCGTCTGTGAGATAGCTGCGGAACCGGCTCATTCTGGGTAGCGGACGACCGGGTCCTACGCCTTTTGCGTAGCTTTGCCGTTGCGTGGGGCGTGGCCAGAATCCAGCTCATTTCCTGGCTTCGGAGGCGTCTTGCTTTACGAGGAAACAACACTTTCGGGAGCCTATTTGATCAGGCTCGAACCGGCGCGCGACGAGCGCGGCTTTTTCGCCCGCACGTTCTGCGAACGCGAGTTCGCGGAGCGGGGGCTTTGCGCGCATTTCGTGCAACACAGCGCGTCCTATACCGCGCGGCGCGGCAGCATCCGCGGAATGCATTTTCAGACTGCGCCTGCGACCGAGGTCAAGGTCGTGTCGTGTCAGCATGGGGCGATCTACGATGTCATCATCGATCTGCGCCCGCAGTCGCCGACTTTCGGTAAGTGGCAGGGCTTCGAGCTGTCCGACTCCAACCGGAACCGGCTCTACATTCCCAAAGGTTTCGCGCATGGCTTCCAGACGCTCAGCGACGATGCGGACGTGAACTACCTGATTTCCGAATTCTACACGCCCGCAGCGGCTAGTGGCGTGCGCTATGACGATCCGGCCTTTCAGATCCAGTGGCCGCTTGCGCCGACCGTGATTTCGGAGCGTGATCTCGCGTGGGCACCGTTCCGCGAGAGTGTGGAGCTCCTGGCCTAGCACTCACCCCCCGGCGCGTTCGCAGTCTTCCGGCAAAGGTTTCAGCAGGTCGTAGTCAACCAGCATTCGTGCGGCTTCGTGAAGCACGCGGAACGGCATGTTGGCGCGTTCGGCGATATCGAGCACGGAGTTCTGGCCATCCGACATGTTGAGCATCCAGAGCATCGCCATCTGCCTTTGTGGCGTGTCCTTGTTGCCGCCGATGGCCGAATAGAGGCCGCGTCGCCCGAGCTGCGGTTCGCACTTGGGACTCATATTCAGATAGCGCGCATCGTTCTCGATGATGTCGATGGCGGTTGTGACGATCTCGTAGGACGCCGCAAGATGCTGCGGGCGGATGAAGTCCAGATTGTCGGCTGACGTGTGGTACTCCGGGAAGGTGGCAAACAGGCTGCGCTGAATGAGGCCGACTGGCAGATTGAAGTGGGGCGAGCAGTACTGGCGCTCGTCGTATCCATAGGGCGAAAAGTCGATGATCTTTGCGCGTGCGGCGAGCGCCTCGGGAAGATGGGCAAAGACGTGGCGCATGGTCCGGTCAATCATCGCGTCGGCGCGTCGCGAGGTTTTGTAGATGGGGCCGCCAGCGTCACCGACGCAGGAGACGACGAGCCCATGCTTGATGTGGCGGGCGCGGTCTTCATTGCGCGCCAGCCAGGTGATTGCGCCGATCGTGCCCGGCGCCATGACGATTCGATAGGTGTGGCGGGTCTTCCTCGATGCAAGGTGACGGCCCAGCAGCGCCAGCAGCGCGATGCCCGAGCAGTTGTCGTTCGCAAGCGATGGATGGCAGACGTGCGCGGAGAGCAGAAACTCGTCGGCCGTTTCGCCGCGATGATAGAATTCGCCGTAGGTCAGGTGGCCGTCGCCGATTTCCGAGTCGATTAGAACCTCGTAATCGCCGTCCTCAAGCGCCTCGAAGTCACGGTGGGCCATGCAGAAGCCCCACGTCTCACTGTAGTAGGAGGTGCGGTAGGGGATGAGCTCGGGCTGGTCGGGCAGCGTGAAGATGCGCTTTTTGAGTTCGGCAAGCGGCAGTACGGTGTGGATGGGGTGGCTGTAGCCGACCACATGGAGATTGCAGGCCCGATAGTCGATTCGCTTCCGGCCGGACGGATCCTTGATCCACGCGTCGCGGATCGTCCATTCCTGCGGGACCTGCCAATCGAAGACCTGCTCGCCGGAGGGAACTTCGTGGATTGGTAGTGGAAGGTGCTTTGCGACGAGGGCTAGCGTCTGGCGCACGCCGTCGCCGGTGAGGCTACGGTCAAGGGGAAAGAGCGCTGCGGCCAGGTCGTAGATTTCATGGCCGATGCTGCG
>CAZDNY010000294.1:0-4861 GCA_964506885.1 uncultured Hyphomicrobiaceae bacterium
TGGCATCCCCTTCGATGCCAAGAAGCCCAACGCCTACATCGATAGCCTGCCGATAGGCCTGAAGGGCCAGCAGAAGGTCGAAGGCGTCGAGGTTGTCGGCGGCTGACGGAAAGAAGAACGCGAGGGAGCGTGACAGCGCTCCCGCGCCCCGGAAACGACACGGCATGAGCGACAGGGAACATCGCATGACGACCGCAACCGACTACGTCGACCTCGACAGGCAAGAGAAAAAGGCGCTGCGGCGTCAACGCATGCACCACTGGATCAACAAGGCCAGCGGAACGCTCAACGTCTTTGGGTTGGGCTTCCTCGTCGCGCTTCTGAAGATCGCAGCCGGCGACAGTCCAAAGACACAGATGAAGGCGCTCTGGCAGCAACTGGCGATACCGCTCATCGGCATTGCGGTATTTCTTGCGGCCTGGTCATGGGCAGCGCCCAAGGTACAGACGTCCTTAGGCGCCATCCCGGGGCCTGTCCAGGTCTGGCAGCAGGCTGGGAACCTCTATGCCGACCATCTGGCCGAGCGCGAGAAGCAGACCGCCTTTTATGAGCGTCAGGACGCACGCAACGAAAAATTCATCGCCGAAGGCAAGCCCGAGAAGGTCAAGTACCGCGCCTATACAGGCAAGCCGACATTCATCGACCAGATTTTCACCAGCTTGAAGACCGTTGCACTTGGCTTCTTCGTCGGTGCGGCCATCGCCATTCCGCTCGGAATCATGTGCGGCCTGTTTCCGACGGTGAACGGAGCGCTCAACCCGCTCATCCAGATCTTCAAGCCGGTCTCGCCGCTGGCATGGCTGCCCATCGTTACGATGGTTGTCTCCGCGCTGTACGTCGACACATCCGATTGGCTTCCAAAGTCGCTCGTCATCTCCGCGATCACCGTGACGCTGTGTTCGCTCTGGCCGACGCTGATCAACACGGCATTGGGTGTCGCCTCAATCGACAAGGACCTGCTCAATGTCGGTCGTGTCCTGCGCCTGCCCACCAGCCGCACCATCACCAAGCTGGTGCTGCCCTCCGCGCTGCCGTTGATCTTCACTGGTCTGCGCCTGTCGCTGGGCGTTGGCTGGATGGTCCTGATCGCCGCCGAGATGCTGGCGCAGAACCCAGGTCTTGGAAAGTTCGTTTGGGATGAATTCCAGAACGGCTCATCGCAGTCGCTCGCCAAGATCATGGTCGCCGTGCTGACCATCGGCATCATCGGCTTCCTGCTCGATCGCGTCATGTACGCGCTGCAGTCGGCGTTCACCTACTCCGCCAATCGCTGACGAGGGCATAGACATGGCATTTCTCGAATTGAAGAACCTCGCCAAGTCCTACGGTCAGGGCGCGCAGAAGACCGGAGTCCTGCGTGATATCGACCTGGCAGTGGAGGAAGGCGAGTTCATCGCCATCGTCGGGTTCTCAGGCTCGGGCAAGACGACGCTGATATCCACCATCGCAGGCCTCGTCACCCCCGATTCTGGCGAAGTGCTCCTCAACGGCAAGCCGATCACCGAGCCGGGGCCGGATCGCGGCATCGTGTTCCAGTCCTATTCGCTGCTGCCGTGGCTCAGCGTCTACGGCAATGTGGCGCTGGCGGTCGACGAGGTGTTCAAGGCTGAAAGCCGCGCTGAACGCAAGGCGCGCACGAACCGCTACATCGATCTGGTGGGCCTCACCCATGCGGCCGACCGCCGCCCGGCGGAATTGTCAGGCGGCATGCGCCAGCGCGTGTCGGTCGCGCGCGCCCTTGCGATGAACCCGCAGATCCTGCTTCTCGACGAGCCGTTGTCGGCGCTCGATGCATTGACCCGCTCGAAGCTGCAGGGCGAAATCGAGCGCATCTGGAGCGAGGACAAGCGCACCGTCGTTCTCATCACCAACGACGTCGACGAGGCAATCCTTCTGGCTGATCGCATCATTCCTCTGATGCCCGGTCCCAACGCGACGCTGGGACGCGAATTCAAGGTCGATCTTCCGCGCCCGCGCGATCATGCGACGTTGAGCGAGCTGGAATCCTTCAAGCGTCTGCGCCATGACGTGACCGCCTATCTGACGGAGATCGCATCAGGCCGCGCATCCAAGTCTAACGAGCAGCTCACGCTGCCCGACGTCGCCCCGATCACGCTCAAGTCGCGGCGCGATCGCCTGCCGAAGGCCTACGTCGAGGCATCCGCTGCACTCAACGAGGACCGATATCTGGAGTTCTCCCAGCTCGACAAGGTCTATCCCACGCCCAAGGGACCGCTGACCGTCGTCGAGAACTTCCACTTGAAGGTCCAGAAGGGTGAGTTCATCTCGCTCATCGGTCACTCGGGCTGTGGCAAGTCCACCGTGCTGTCGATGGCAGCGGGGCTGAACGAGATTTCCGCCGGAGGCATCATCCTCGATGGCAAGGAGGTAACAACGGCAGGCCCCGACCGCGCGGTGGTCTTCCAGGCGCCTTCACTGTTTCCCTGGCTCACCGCCCGCGACAACGTCGGCCTCGGCGTCGACCGGGTCTATCCGCATGCGAGCAAGGCGGAGCGTGAGGAGATTGTCGAGTATTACCTGGATCGGGTCGGTCTTGGCGATGCCATGGACAAGCTTGCATCGGAGATGTCGAACGGCATGCGCCAGCGCGTCGGCATTGCCCGCGCATTTGCACTGTCGCCAAAGCTGCTCTTGCTCGACGAGCCGTTCGGCATGCTCGACAGCCTGACCCGCTGGGAGCTGCAGGACGTGCTGATGGAAGTCTGGAGCCGCACCAAGGTGACAGCGATCTGCGTCACGCACGACGTCGATGAGGCAATCCTTCTAGCCGACCGCGTGGTGATGATGTCGAACGGCCCCAACGCCACCATCGGCAACATCATGGAGGTGAAGCTGCCGCGACCGCGCACCCGCACCGCACTTCTCGAGCACCCCGACTACTACGCCTATCGCGAAGAGCTCCTCGAGTTCCTGGAAGCCTATGAGGGTGGTGCAAACCCATCACCCGAGACACTTGCCGCGATCAAGTCCAGGCGCATGCGGTCGTCCGATGACGCGTCGACAAAGAGCGCTGCAGCCTGACCGAGGGAGATCATACGATGAAGCAGAAGCTGGTTGTGATCGGTAACGGAATGGCGCCTGGCCGCGCACTGGAACGCCTCTTGGAGATGTCTCCCGACGCTTATGAGGTGACGATCTTCAACGCCGAGCCGCGCGTCAATTACGATCGTATCATGCTCTCGCCGATCCTTTCGGGCGAGAAGTCGTTCGAGGAAATCGTGATCCACGGCGACGGTTGGTACGTCGACAACGGCGTCACCCTCTACAAGGGACACAAGGTAACGGCGATCGATCGTAAGGCGAGAACGGTCACGTCCGAACACGGCATCACGGTGGGCTACGACAAGCTGATCATCGCGACCGGGTCAATGCCCATCGTCATTCCCGTTCCCGGGCACGATCTAGCGGGCGTCCTCACCTACCGCGATCTCGACGATGTCAATGCAATGCTTGTGGCGGCAAAGTCTGGCGGACGGGCCGTTGTCATCGGCGGCGGGCTCCTCGGTTTGGAAGCCGCAGCCGGCCTGGCGTCACAAGGCATGGACGTCACCGTCCTGCACCTGATGCCGACATTGATGGAGCGGCAACTCGACCCCGCCGCCGGCTACCTTCTCAAGAACGCGGTGGAGGCTCGCGGAATCGATGTGATCACGAAAGCCAACACGCACGAGATTGTCGGCACCGATCCCGCGCTCGGCCCGCCGCGCGTCAAGGCCGTCCGGTTGGATGATGGCACGGAGTTGCCGTGTGACATGGTCGTCATGGCGGTGGGCATCCGGCCAAATGCCGGGCTGGCGAAAGAGGCCGGTCTCGATGTCAACCGCGGCATCGTCGTCTCGGCGGATATGCGGACGAGCGATCCTGATATCTTCGCGCTTGGCGAATGTGCCGAAGCCTCGGGCCAGGTGTTCGGACTCGTGGCGCCTCTTTACGAGATGGCCAATGTCGTCGCGCAACAGTTGTCTGGGAACGCCGAAGCGGCCTTCCATCCCACAGCCACCGCCACAAAGCTCAAGGTCACCGGCATCAACCTTTTCTCGGCTGGCGATTTTGCCGATGGTCCGGATCGCGAGGAGATCGTTCTGCGCGATGCCGCCCGCAACGTCTACAAGCGCCTTGTAATAAAGGACGACAAGTTGATCGGCGTCGTCATGTATGGCGACACGTCCGATGGTGCTTGGTTCTTCGACATGATCAAGCGCGCGACCGACATCACCGATCTGCGTGAAACACTCATCTTCGGCCAGGACTATGCCGGGGGATCGCCGCTGGACCCTACGGCGGCCGTTGCAGCATTGCCGGATGATGCGGAGATCTGCGGCTGCAACGGCATTTGCAAGGGGCAGATCGTCAGCGCAATCACACAAAAAGGGTTGAGTTCGCTTGACGATGTTCGCGCTCATACGAAGGCATCGGCATCCTGCGGCACGTGCTCGGGCCTGGTCGAGAAACTCTTGCAGCTGACGCTCGGCGACGCATACAACCCTGCCGCCGTTCAGCCGATGTGTGGGTGCACCGACCTGGGGCACGACGATGTGCGCCGCCTGATCGTGGCCAGGAAATTGACGAGCATACCGGCGCTCATGCAGGAACTCGAATGGAAGAGTTCGGGCGGCTGCGCCAAGTGCCGTCCGGCATTGAACTACTACATGCTGGCGACTTGGCCCGGCGAATACGAAGACGATGGCCAGTCGCGCTTCATCAATGAGCGCGTCCACGCCAACATCCAGAAGGATGGCCGCTTTTCCGTCGTCCCACGCATGTGGGGCGGATTGACCAGCGCTGACGAACTGCGCGCCATCGCCGACGTCGTCGACAAGTTCAACATCCCGACCGTCAA
>CAZDNY010000295.1:0-4811 GCA_964506885.1 uncultured Hyphomicrobiaceae bacterium
ATCAGCCCGCGTCGGATCGTCAGTCCCGGGCAATACACATTGCGCTGCCAGGCGGCCAAGGGATTGCGGGAAATCGCTGTTATGACGGCGGCCGGACAGGTCACACGGGTGGCACCATTTGCCCAATAGCCGGGGATAGGCGGGGCATGGCGGCATGCCACCATCATCTTGTCATAGTTGGCCGCTTGCTGAGGTGCAGTGGCGTTGACCGGCGCCGCCATGTGCCGCGGTGCCCCTCACCGGCCGCAGCCTGCAAGGCCGCAATACGAATGGAGAAAGAGCCCGATATGAAGCGCGCCGCCCAGAGCGTTGTCGTGGCGTTGCTGCTCGCGGCGTCATTGCTGGCCAGTCCGTTCGGCATGCGGCACGGCCTTGCGCAGGATGGCAGCGGCTGGACAACCGATCTCAACGTTCCCGCGCAAAAGCCGCCGCAGACGGAAGCCAAGCCCGAAGGCGACGGCGGCACCACGGTCATCAAGAAGAAGGCCGGCGAGCCGACGCTGCCTGCCGACGTGGCGAAAGTTCAGTTGGTGGCCCTTCTCACCGCAGACGGACAGCGGATCGAACAGGATCTCGTCTGGCGCGTTTTCGAGGAGAGTACACAGCCACGGACAGCAGGCAAATTGATATCCAAGCATACCGCCGCATCGCCTGTGCTGACCTTGAAGCCCGGAACCTACACGATCCATGCCGCGTTCGGCCGTGCCAATCTCACGCGCAAGATCACGGTGGCGACGGGTGGCGTTGAGATGACCGAGCCGTTCGTTCTGAATGCGGGAGGACTGCGCGTGAACCTCGCGCCGGTCGCCGGCGGTATGGACAGCATGAAGTCCTACTTCGATATCTTTACCGACGAGCGCGACCAGCGCGGCGACCGGCAAGTGGTTCTGAGCCGCGCCAAGCCCGGCACCGTGATCCGTCTCAACTCGGGCATCTATCATGTCGTATCGACACTGGGTGATGCCAACGCCAGGGTCGAGGCCGACGTTACCGTGGAAGCCGGCAAGCTTACGGAAGCGGCAATTTCACACAAGGCCGGGCGTGTCACGCTCAAGCTCGTCACTCGAGAGGGTGGCGAGGCGCTGCCCGATACGGAGTGGGCGGTGCTGACCGAGGATGGCCAGCCGATCAAAACCAGTGTCGGCGCGTTGCCGACACATATCCTTGCGCCCGGCAAGTACATGGCCATTGCCAAGTCGCAGGGCCGTGTGTTCCGCCGCTCGTTCGAGCTGGCGGACGGCCAGTCGATCCAGGTCGAGGTCATGCGGCAGTGATGGCCGGACGGCCGGCTCGAACGGTCCGCGCCCCCTAGCGCAGCGCGGGAACCGGCGGCACCGCCGTTGCTGCGTCAAAAATCGTTCAAGACCCAGTCGGTCGGGCAGCCATTCGCAACCATGCGGCGGTCGACCTCGTTGAGTTCTTCCTTCGCGTTACCGTCCCAGTAGATCTGACGCGCGATCTGCCAATGCTCGCAGGCCGAGGTGAGATCGCCGTCGGCCTGCATGAGGTCGCCCAGTTCCAGGCGCGCAGATGCATGTGTGTCATGGTCCTTCAGACGCGCCGCCAGGATGATCGCCCGGCGCAAATGCGATTGCACTTCTGCGCGCGGCGCGTCGCGGGCGATGAGATCGCATGCCAACTGCAGCGAGAGGCGGGCGACGGCGGCGTCATCGAACCGTTGCTCTGCCTGGACCAGCTCGGCCTCGAGTGCCGATATGCCGGCGGCTTGCGCCGTGTCGCGATCCGCGGTGTCCCAAGGCTGGTGGTCAGCGGCGCCGGAGACCTGGGAGGGCATTTGGCTTGGTGGAGCCGGGACAGGTTGTGCATTGGCGGGCGTGCTTCCGGTAACCGGCGCGGCGATTTGTGCGCCCGTATCGGGTGCGGGCGATGCGCGGTCGTGAGCGCCGAGGCCGGCAACCGTCGCGTCGGCAGCGGGCGGCGCCTCGGTCATGGCTGCTGGGGCACGATGGACGTTCTCGTGAAGCGGATCTCGCGCGGCGCGGTCGCGCCCTGCAATCACCCCGACGACGACAACTGCCAGGACGACGAGCGGTGCAAGCATCAAGACCCATCCCGCGGTGCCGTCCAGATCGATCAGCGTTGTCAGAATCATGCCCGCCCGCTCCGCGTCATGGCCGCGTGCTCCCCGCCTGCGTCAATGGTGAACGCCACATCGTTCGCTGCAACAGCAAGCAAGACGGATGGTGCGTCTCGTGCGTCGTGCCCCCTACCGCCTAGCACCTAGCGCAGAGGGACAGCATACATCAGACCTCCGCGTGTCCACAGTTTGTTGTAACCGCGCGCCAATTGCAGGTCGGATTCGATGCCAAGATTGCGCTCATAGATCTGGCCGTAGTTGCCGACTGCCGACAGCATGCGGCGTGCCCATTGCGGCTCCAGGCCCAGTGACTGGCCAAGGCTGCTCCCCGTCCCCAGCAGCCGGCGCACATCTTCGAATGCCGAATTGGCCATAGTCTCGGCATTGCTGCTGTCGACGCCAAGTTCCTCGGCCTCGATCAGCGCGAAGCGGACCCAGCGCAGGATTGCAAACCATTGAGGATCGCCGACGCGCACCGCGGGCGCAAGCGGCTCCTTGGAAATGACCTCGGGTAAGATTACGTGCTCGGTCGGTGCGGCAAGTGTGCGCCGGGCAGCGGCCAGTTGAGTGACGTCACCGCTGAGCGCCGTGCATCCCCCCGCGCCATAGGCCGACAGCAGGTCATTCCAGTTGGCATGTTTGACCAGTTGGAAGCGCATGCGATGCCGGCCGAAAAAGTTCGCGACGATCTCCTCGGCACGTGTATCAGCGACGACACAAATCGAAGCGCCCGAAAGTTCCAAAGCGCTGGACAGCCCATGGCTGCGCGGGACCATGAAGCCGTGGCCATCATAGACGAGCACATCGACGAAGCGAATCTTGAATTCGCTGTCACGGCTCAATGTCCAGGCGGAGGCCTGCGAAAGCAAATCGATTTCGCCCGCGGCAAGCGCCCGGAACCCTTGCGCTCGCGACATTGGTTTGATGTCGATCCGGGTCTGGTCACCCAGCACCGCAGCGGCGACGGCGCGGCAGAAATCAACGTCGATGCCCTTCCATGCGCCGTAGCGGTCCGATACGGCAAATCCGGGCACATGGTCGCTGACGCCACAAATCAGATGCCCACGCGCCTTCACGCTGGCCAGTGTCGCCGCGTATGCACCGCTCAACCCATGGCCTGCAAATGCCATGGCGAGGGCAATCGCGCTCAGCAGTCTCGATAGTTGGAAGCGGGTGACGGTCATCAGTGCGTAAGAAGAACCAAAGCGCAACGGAGGCCCGCATGTCGGGACAGCGAAACCCGATCGGGCATCGCATGGCTGGCGGGAGGCGGCAAGTGAACGTTGTGAGGAACCCATGAACCGGCGCGTCGTATTGGTCAAGGCCTTGACCAGACGGCAATCTTGCGTCAGCCCCCGGAGCGGGCATTATGCAGCGCCCGAACATCAGGGTTTTTCTCAAGACGCGGCCCAGCAAACGAAGGATCGACGGCAAGATGAGTGACGAGACGGCCGGCAAGAAGCCCCAGCGCACGCCAGCCCGGCATGCCGATGCGACGGATGCGGTCCATCTGGGACGCAAACCCTTCGACAACCAGGGCTTCGTCAATACACCGGTCTATCGCGGTTCGACGGTGCTGTTTGCGAGCCTGCAGGCTTTGCTGTCGCGCGACCAGCCCTTCACCTACGGCCGGAGGGCAACGCCGACGACTGTTGCGCTGACCGATGCGATTGCGACGCTGGAGGGTGGCGCTGCGACGATCCTGACGAGCTCGGGCCTGCAGGCGGTGGCAACTGCGTTGCTAGCTTTCGTCGAGGCCGGTGACTCGATCCTGATGGTCGACAGCGTCTATCAGCCGACGCGCAAGTTCTGCGACACGACCTTGAAGCGGCTGGGGGTCACGACCGTCTACTACGACCCGTTGATCGGTGCCGGCATCAAGGATCTCATTACGCCGAAGACCCGACTCATCTTCACCGAAAGCCCCGGCTCGCAGACATTCGAGGTGCAGGATATTCCGGCGATCGCAGCGGTGGCGCAGCAGGCGGGCATCTGGCTGTTGATGGATAACACATGGGCGAGCCCGCTCTACTTCAAGCCCTTTCAGCACGGCGTCGACGTCTCGATCCAGGCGGCGACGAAATACATCGTCGGACATGCCGACGCGATGCTGGGCGCAGTGACAGGCAACGAGCGCGCGGCGCCCTACCTGGACCGGATCAAAGAGGCGATCGGTACCTCGCCGGGCTCGGAGGAGACCTATCTGGCCTTGCGGGGGTTGCGTACGCTCGATGTCCGCCTGGCGCGCCACCACGCGCACGGGCTGGAGATGGCGCGGTGGCTGGCGAAGCGGCCAGAGGTGCGCCGCGTCATCCATCCAGCCCTCGAAGACGACCCGGGATACGCGCTGTGGAAGCGCGATTTCCTCGGCGCCTCGGGGCTTTTCGCGTTCGTGCTGGAGCCGGTTTCGCAAAAGGCACTTGCGGCGTTCGTCGATGATCTCGCACTGTTCGGGATGGGCTACTCGTGGGGTGGCTATGAAAGCCTCATCCTGCCCTTCGATCCGCGCCCGTACCGCACGGCAACCGAATGGAACGAGCCGGGGCAGGCCATGCGGATTCATATCGGTCTGGAGGACCCCGCCGACCTGAAGCGCGATCTGGATGCCGGATTTGCCCGCATGCGCGCGGCGGTCTAGGCGACAGCGGTTTTCAAGAGAAGGGCGGACACTTGGGAGCCGGTCTTTTGGATCAGCCCGACTGCGGTACCGCCG
>CAZDNY010000296.1:0-4784 GCA_964506885.1 uncultured Hyphomicrobiaceae bacterium
GTCCTGACCGGCTTCATCTATCCGATCCAGGGCTCGTGGAAGTGGGGTCTGGGCTGGCTCTCGCCCGACGCCGACGGCAGCTGGATCCAGGCCACGGCAGGTGCCAAGTTCCAGGACTTCGCAGGCTCGACGCTGGTCCACTCGGTGGGCGGCTGGGCAGCACTGGTTGGTGCCATCTTCCTCGGTGCCCGCCACGGCAAGTATGAGGGCGGCCGCGTTCACCCGATGCCGGGTTCGTCGATCCCGCTGGCAACCCTCGGCACCTTCATCCTGTGGCTCGGCTGGTTCGGCTTCAACGGCGGTTCGCAGCTTGCCATCGGCACAATCTCCGATGCCTCGGCGGTATCGCGCATCTTCGTCAACACCAACCTCGCTGCCGCAGGTGGCGTCGTCGTCGCTCTGGTTCTCACGCAGATCATATACGGCAAGGTCGACGTCACCATGGTCATGAACGGTGCACTCGCCGGCCTCGTGTCCATCACGGCCGAGCCGCTGACCCCGTCCCCGCTGTGGTCGATCATCATCGGCGGTATCGGTGGCGCGATCGTCGTCTTCGCCGTGCCGCTGCTCGACAAGCTGCGGATCGACGACGTGGTGGGTGCCATTCCAGTCCATCTGCTCGCCGGCATCTGGGGCACGATGGCGGTTCCGCTGACCAACTCTGACGCGACGTTCCTGGCTCAGGCCATCGGCGTGGGTGCGATCGGCGGCTTCGTCATCGTCGTCAGTGCCGTCGTCTGGGGCATTCTCAAGCTGACGATCGGTCTGCGGCCGTCGCTCGAGGACGAACTGGGTGGTCTCGACAAGGCCGAGATCGGTCTCGAAGCCTACCCGGAGTTCGGTAGTGGCAGCCAGCGTGTCGGCCTTTAAGGCTACACCAATCCGGGAGGATGGCACCCGTGCCGTCCTCCCGTAGTTTCCACGATCAGGTCTCCCGGCGCTGCCTCCCGTCCTCCCCCGGAGGCGCGCAGAATCTGGGCCCGGACGCAGAGTCTGGGCCCAGTTCTTTGCGGCGACGACATGTCCCGCTGCATGGCGCACCAATGCACACGTGCGCGCCAAGGACTGCAAATCCTCGCCATTGATCCCTGCGGGTTTCTAATTCTCGGACACTTTGCTAAGGAGCACGCGCACCAACGACCGTGAGCGCCGCAACCTGGGCGCCTTCCGTTTCAACCCGAGTGTGAAGTCACCACATGACCAAGGGGATCGTCGCCGCCGGTCATCAGGCCACCGCTGCCGCGGCCGTCGAGGTACTGCGCGCTGGCGGCAATGCGATCGATGCCGCCGTGGCTGGCCTGTTTGCCGCCTGCGTCGCCGAGCCGATTCTAGCCTCGCCGGGCGGGGGCGGCTTCCTGATGGTCGACGACCCGACCCATGAGGGCTGCCGGCTCTACGACTTTTTCGTCGATACGCCGCGGCAAAAACGACCCGCCGGAGAATCCGAGTTCTTCGCCGTCGAGGTCGACTTCGGACCGGCCACGCAGGAGTTCCACATCGGCCTTGGCGCCGCTGCGACACCAGGGTTCGTGCCGGGCCTCTATACCGTGCATCGCGCACACGGCCGGCTTGGCATGGCCGACCTCCTGGCGCCTGCGGCCCGCGCAGCGCGCGAGGGTATCAGCGTCAACGCCTTCCAGGCTTACCTCTTCTCGATCGCGGCCCCGATCTATACCCATCAGCCGGAAAGTGCGGCGATCTTCGCCCCCGGCGGAACGCCACTGCGCGACGGTGAGACGTTGCGCAATCCCGCGCTTGCCGACGCCTTCGATCTGCTCGCCCGCACCGGGGAAGACCTCTTTCGCAATGGCGAAATTGCCCAAGAGATGCTGCGCCAGTCGCACGACCGTGGCGGTAACCTCCAGGCCGCCGATCTCACCGGCTATGCCGTGACGGATCGCATGCCTCTCGTCACGCGTCACAAAGGTGCAGATATCTTCCTCAACCCCGCGCCGGCGGCGAGCGGCCCGCTGATCGCTTTCACATTGCGGCTTCTGGAAAGCCTGACAGGTGAGCGAGCCCCCGACATCGTCGAGATGGCCGAAGCGATGGTGGCCACCAATGCCGCGCGCCGCGCCCACGGCGCGACGCCTGAGAGGCTGCTGGACGGCGATATCGTTGCCAACCACTTGGTAGAGCTCTCTCGCCATGCCGAGGCCTATCGCGGCACCACGCATATCTCGGTCATCGACGCAGACGGACGTGCCGCCGCAGCGACCGTCTCCAACGGCGAGGGCAACGGCTTTCTGGTCGGACCCTACGGCTTCATGCTCAACAACATGCTGGGCGAGGAGGACCTCAACCCGGATGGCTTCGGCCTTTGGCAGCCGGGCCAGCGCATGTCCAGCATGATGGCGCCGACCATCATAAGAACCGCGGACGGCCGTCTGCTCGCGCTGGGATCGGGCGGCTCCAATCGCATCCGCACCGCGATCCTGCAGGTGGCGATCAACTCGCTCGATCGCGGCATGTCGCTCGCCGACGCCGTCATCGCGCCGCGCCTGCACGTCGAAAAATGCGGCACCGTCAGCTACGAGGAGCAGTTCGGCGCCGAATGGATTGCGGCATTGCGTGCTCGCTTCGCCGATGCCCGCGGCTGGCCCGAACCCAACATGTTCTTCGGTGGAGTTCATGCCGTGGCATTGGCCCGCGATGGCACCATGTCGGGTGTCGGTGATCCCCGACGGGCCGGCGTCGTCGCCGCCGTCTAACCCGACACGACGATCAGCGACCCGGGCCGCAGCCGCTGCAGCACCAGACGCAGGTCCCGCGGCGCCAGGGCGATGCACCCCTCTGTCGGCAAATACCCTTCGCGCGCCACGTGCAGGAAGATCGCACTGCCAAGCCCCTGCACGCGCGGCCGCTGGTTATGGTCTAAAACCACCACGAGATCGTAAAGCTGATCATCGCGCCAAAGCCGCTCGGCGCTTGCCGGGTAGGGGAGGCGTACCGGCCGGTTGTAGTTTCGGTCGCCTGTTGCATCGCACCATCCGTCGTCGGGCCCGATCCGGCGGACCGGCAGCAGCGTTCGCGGGCGTCCGGTCCGGTCCGGTCGGTACAAGACACGGACCGCGCGCCAGCTCCCGATAGGGGTTGCGCCGTCGCCCTCTTTTTTGGTGGCCCGGCGGCCGCTGCGCCCCACGGCCGCCCGAAACAGCCGCTGCCCGTCCATGAGCCAGCCGCGGCTGGCGCGCGCCGAACGCGAAGTCACGTGCATTTTACGAGGTTTGAGCGGCATTCTCACTTGTTCTCGGGCACATCAGCCCCCTGGCAAACGGTGGCAGGCTACACTACCTCCGTTTCAGCCACGATGCTAAAGTCCCGCCACCACGTACCCGCCAGAATGGAGCCCACCAGATATGAGCACGGCACGGAAGATTCTGATTGTCGATGACGATGAGGATCTGCGTTCCTCACTCCGCGACCAGCTCGCGCTGCATGACGAATTCGAGGTTTCCATCGCCGGCACCGCTTCCAAAGGCGTCGAGACAGCGAAAGGCGACCACTTCGACTTGATCCTCTTCGACGTGGGTTTGCCCGACATGGACGGCCGCGAAGCCGTCAAGATGCTGCGCAAGTCGGGCCATAAGGGCCCCATCATCATGTTGACCGGCAACGACAGCGACGCCGACCAGATCCTGGGGCTCGATGCCGGCGCCAACGACTATGTGACCAAGCCATTCAAGTTCGCGGTTTTGCTGGCCCGTATCCGCGCCCAGTTGCGCCAGCACGAGCAAAGCGAGGACGCCGTCTTCGCCATCGGTCCATATACCTTCAAGCCGGCATCCAAGCTGCTTGTCGATGACGCCGGCAGCAAGATCCGCCTGACAGAGAAGGAGACCTCGATCCTCAAGTACCTGTACCGCGCGGGCGAGAAGGTGGTCACGCGCGACATCCTCCTGCACGAAGTCTGGGGCTACAATGCGGGCGTCACCACCCATACTCTGGAGACCCACATTTACAGATTGCGCCAGAAAATCGAGAAAGACCCCTCCAATGCCGAGCTGTTGGTGACGGAAACAGGCGGTTACAAGCTGATTCCTTGAGCTGGAGCGGACCTTTAAGAAATGATTTCGCCCGCCGAATAGGCGGGCATTTTATTGTTGAAAAACAGCATGTTGGAGCAGAAGGAGAAACATTCTGCCAACATACTATAAAATTTTATGCAGTCTTTACCGTCCGACGCAGGATTTCTTTTTGCAACATTTAAGACGACTGCCCGCCGTTAACGAATATCTTGCTGCTTCCGCACAACACTGACGGCCTGTTCGGTGAAAGCACCGGGTGCTGAGGTGTGTCATGTTTGAAAAGTTCGAGAAGTCTTCGAAAATCGGATCGACCAAGGTCGGTTCGGCCCTGCTGCGCCTGCGCAGCGACGATGAGGGTCAGGTCGGCATCATGTTCGGCCTCACGCTCTCGATCATGTTGATGTTCGTGGCGGGTGCTGTCGATCTCAGTCGTTGGGCCGCGGCGCGTTCGGACACCAAGTCGGCGGTCGATTCGGCCGTGCTGGCCGGTGCGCGGGTGCTGCAGACCGACAATGACAACGTGACTGCAGCGCTCGCTGCTGCGAACCGCTACTACAAAGAGAACACCAAGAACCTGAAGGTCGTCGACGACACCATCAAGTTCAAGACGGCCAACAACAAGATGGCGATGCAGGCCACCGGCCAGTCCTACGTTCAGACGCCGTTCCTGAATCTGGTCGGCTATCCGCGCCTTCCGCTGATCAAGGATACCGAGGGCGTGATCTCCGAGGCCGTTCTCGCCACCGGCGGCAACGG
>CAZDNY010000297.1:0-4781 GCA_964506885.1 uncultured Hyphomicrobiaceae bacterium
GGCAGCGACGGTAGTCTCGAGTACCGCGAAGCGGCGACCGAGATTGGCGGCAAGTGGTCGGTTCGGGCTGGAACGTTCTGCACGATCTACGACAACGACCCGACGGGGGGCTGCTACCGGGTCCGCCAGGTCGGCGGCAACTGCTTTGAGTTCTATTTCGTCGCTCGCACCGAAGCGCAGGCGGAAACCGATCAGAAGCGCCCCTCGTGGACCGCGCGCGGCTCAATCGTCGGCAAACCCGGCATCTGCGCCGAGCAGCACAGCGTCTAGGACCGCGCCGCGCGCCAAGCAGAATCAAGTCGATTGAGGCCTGAAAAGCCCTAATCCATCACCCGCGCAAACATCCACGCCATCGCCTCGACGATGGCGCCGTCCTTGATCTCCCCCGTGACGATGTCGGGATCGGCGACGAGATCGTAGGTCGCAGCCAAGCTCTCCACGCTGAGCCAGTAGAAGGCGCGCCCTGTTGCCTCGTTCTCGAAGCGGCGGTGCGCACGGATGATGCCGGTGAGCCAGGCCGTCGGCTCCTGTCGCGCTGGCGCCGGTGGCACGTCCTCGTCGCTGTCGCTGAACAGCCCGATCGGAATGAAGGCCTGCGCCGCCAGCCGCTGACCGCCGCCCATGTCGGGCAGCGTGCTTTTGTCGGCATGCACGGTGAGCGTCCGGCAGAAGCCCGTCACGCGGCAGCGCCATGTCGCCGGCAGCGGACGGTTCACGTGCGCAGCAAAGTCGATCACCTCGAAAGCCTGCGGATAGGCTCCGGCCCCCTGACCGTCGGGCGCCACCCAGCCCTGAAACAGGCCCTCCAGCGGCGTATCGTCGGGCCGCCGCACCGCCTGCGTCATGAGAACCGGCACGCTGCTCTGGCCCTCGAAAAACGGCGCCAGCCCGAGGATCGTTGATTGGCCCTCCGAGCCGTCCTGCGGCGCCAGGTGGAACCAGACTTCGGCCCCTGTGCGCGAGCGCCAGATGGCATACTCACCAGCCTCGCACTTGAGCCGCTCGCGCGACTCTTCGGCCAGCGCCAGCATGTGCGCATGGAAATCCTCCGCGTCGCGGAAGACGAAGCCGATGCTGGAAAGATTGCTCGCCATCAGGTTCGATGCCCCCCTCATGCCGCCAGCGCCTCCATCTCCTTCAGGATTGCGCCGCCCATTTCGGATGTGCCGACCTTGGTCATGCCGGGCTGCATGATGTCGCCCGTGCGCAGGCCCTTCTCCAGCACCTTGGCGACGGCACCCTCGACCAGATCGGCCTCCTTGCCCAGATCGAACGAATAGCGCAGCGCCATCGCGAACGAAGCGATCATGGCGATCGGGTTGGCGAGACCCTGCCCGGCGATGTCGGGTGCAGAGCCGTGCACCGGCTCATACAGTGCCCGCCGCTTGCCGGTCTTCTCGTCGAGTCCGCCGAGCGATGCCGATGGCAGCATGCCCAGCGACCCCGTCATCATCGCCGCTTCATCGGACAGGATGTCGCCGAACAGGTTGTCGCAGACGACGACGTCGAACTGCTTCGGATTGCGGATGAGCTGCATGGCGCAGTTGTCGGCCAGGATCTCGTGATACTCCACATCGCTGGCGTAGCTCTTGTGGACCTCGGCCGTCACCTGCCGCCAGAGCACGCCTGACCGCATCACGTTCCACTTCGCCGCCATGTGCACCTTGTTGGAGCGCTTGCGGGCCAGATCGAACGCCATGCGTGCGATCCGGTCGACCTCGTGCGTGGTGTAGAGCGTTGTGTCGACCGCGCGCTTCTCACCGTTCTCCAGCGTCACGATTTCCTTGGGCTCGCCGAAGTAGGTGCCGCCGGTCAGCTCGCGCAGGATCAGGATATCAAGGCCTTCGACCAGTTCGCGCTTGAGCGACGAGGCCTCGGCCAGAGCCGGATAGCAGATCGCCGGGCGCAGGTTCGCGTAAAGGTCGAGGTCCTTGCGCAGCCGCAACAGCCCGGCTTCCGGGCGATGCTCGTAGGGAACCGAATCCCATTTCGGACCACCCACCGCGCCAAAGATGATGGCGTCCGCCGCCATCGCCTTGCCCATCGCCTCTTCCGTAATCGATTGACCGTGCGCGTCATAGGCGGCGCCGCCGACCAGATCCGAGGTCGTCTCGAATTTGGCCGCGTTCGAGCGGGCGTTGAGGAAGGCGATGATGCGCTCGACCTCGGCCATGATTTCCACACCGATGCCGTCACCAGGCAGAAGTAGCAGGGAATGAGTGGACATGCGTTGTCGGTTCCGTCGTTTTTCGGGTCACTAAGCAGGGGCGGATGCGGTGCGGAAAGGTTCCGGCGGCGCCAGCCAGGAGCCCTCTGCTAGCCGGTCGAGCCCGATCGCGCAACTGGGAAGGTGCGCGGATTGGGCGGCCGGGAGCCCCGGCCGCTGCGATGTGAGTTGCCAAAATTCGCGATCGCTGATGGAGTAGGCGAGCCGCCGAGCCGTTCATCGCACAACAGTCTGCGGAGCAACGGTCCCGGGCGCCAGCCGTTTGGAGTTGACGCCACCTGTGCCAAACGCCCGCCTGGCGAACGAGAGGACCGGAACGCGCCGCCCCGGCGGTCAACGAGCACAAGCTCACAATTGGAGGAAAGCCCGAATGTCGCGCATTATTGCACTTGTGGCCATGGTCGTGGCCGCAGTCTCACTGACACTCACGCCAACGGCTCAGGCCGAAGGCCGCTATGGCAAGCAGAAGGTCGTTTATCACATCAATTATGACGGCGGCGGCGACGGAAAGGCCTATATCCGTGCGCTCAAGAACGTCCAGAACCACATCAACGCCGTCGGCAAGGAGAACATCGAGGTGCGCGTGGTTCTGCACGGCGACGGAGTTTACCTGCTGCGCGATTCCGTCAAGGACCTGAAGCTGCAGGGTGAGGTGTCGAACCTCAAGGCGCAGAAGGTCGCCTTCAACGTTTGCGCCAACACGCTGAAGGGCCGCAAGATCGACCCCGACAAGGATCTGTTCGAGGTCTTCAAGGAGGACATCGTGCCGTCCGGCGTCGCCGAGCTGTCCTACCTGCAGGATCAGGGCTTCACCTACGTCAAGCCCTGATACGAACGAAACGTTGCAGCCAAACGGAGAGGCAATCGGCGCGGAATGACGAAATGCGATGCCATGCCCGGACTCCAGTCCAGAGCCGGCAGGGCAGCGGCCGTCGTCTTTGCCTTCTCCTGTTTGGCGGCGCTGGCGTCCGCCCCGCTGCTGACAGCCCTGGCTGAACCGGGCAATCGCAACGCCGATGCGCCGCGCCTGTCATTGCCGATCGCGTGCGAGCCCGGCAAGAGCTGCTTCATCCAGAGCCGTGTCGATATCGATCCAGGTCCGCAAGCGCGAGATTTTCGCTGCGGCTCGACCACCTATGACGGCCACAAGGGTGTCGACTTCCGCCTGCTGTCGACCCAGGCCGCCAAGCCCGGGGTCTCCGTTCTTGCCGCCGCCGACGGCGTGGTCGCGCGCTCGCGGGACGGAATGCAGGACGTCTTCGTGACGCCCCAGACGATGGACGAGATTCGCCCGCGCGGCTGCGGCAACAGCATTGTGCTCGATCACGGCCGCGGCTGGCGCACCGCCTATTGCCACATGCGCAAGGGCTCACTGGCAGTGAAACCGGGCTCCCGTGTCAAGCGTGGTGACCGGCTCGGTGATGTCGGCTATTCCGGTCTCGTCGAATTCGCCCACCTGCACTTCATGGTTCTGCACAACGGCAAGGTCGTCGACCCGGAAAGCGGCTTGCAGGTCGGGGAAGCGTGCCGGGAAGATGCTGGTGGCGAGGTGCCCGGTTCGCTTTGGCCCGGTTCGCTTTGGGACGATGCCGCGCAACGCGCCTTCGCGTATCGCAACGGCGAGCTCATCGGCGCTGGTTTCGCCGCAAAGCCGCCGGCGACGGCCCTGCTGGAACACGATCATCGCGTCGAGCCGCCCGCGCCCGATGCCAAGGCGCTGCTTTTCTATGCGCGCCTCATCAACCTGCGCCAAGGCGATCGTATCGCCCTCACCTTGCGTGGACCCGCCGGCCTTTCCCTCCAGTCGACGACCGAGCCGCTCGATCGCAGCAAGGCCACCTATGTTGCCTACCTGGGCCGGAAGCTGCGCGCGCCGCGCTGGCCACCGGGACGCTACGAGGGCGCGGTCCGGCTTATTCGCGATGGCCGCGAGATCGCGGTACGCCAGGGCGTATGGCTCGACCTTCCTTGAACGGAGCAGTTCCGGTCACAACCCGCCTGCCAGGGACAATTAACGAGCCTGCCGGGAAACACTGTTTCGGCAGAAAGAGCCGTCTGTGTCCGGCCTGCGTCTTGTGAACGCCTGGGCGGAACGGATAAATTAAGTCCGGTGTGATTTGCCGCGCTGCATGTCCGTCGGAGTTCCATGGGTGCTGCAGGCGCGTGGGGGATATCGGAAAACAGGTGCGAAAGCCAACGGCAAGGTTTGGCATGTGTGTGCTGGTCCTCGCGTCCGGCCTGGCCGGTGGCTGCGCTGCCGTCAGCGAGGTCGCAGGCCTGCCCCATCCGGGACACCAGTCCTCCGGCGGCTACGTTCTGCTCGCATCCGAACAGCAACTCGACTGTCGCGGCCTGTCTGAGCAGGTCGAGCTGGGACTGAAAGACATGCAGAGCGCCCGGGCCGACATGAAGGCCGAGCGCGAGGCGCTGCCCAAGACGCTCTTCAGTGCCTACGGCCGGATGTTCGGCGGCGCCGACGGTGGCCTCAAGAGTGCGACCCGTTATCGTAAATCCGAAACCCGCGTGCGCGCCCTGAACGGCCAGCTCGCAGCCA